>JAISPJ010000073.1 GCA_031274995.1 Azoarcus sp. | reverse complement strand
AACTTCTTGGCGGCATCGAGACGGTTGGCGTCGAGGTCGATCATGATGATGCGCGAGGGGCTGTAGAACTGGGCAGTCAGCAGGGCTGCCATACCGATCGGCCCTGAGCCGACAATCGCTACCACATCGCCCGGGCCGACTTGACCGTTGAGCACGCCGATCTCGAAGCCGGTGGGAAGAATGTCGCTCAACATCACCAGCGCTTCTTCGTCCGCGCCCGCCGGAATCGGATACATGCTGTTGTCGGCATGCGGGATGCGCACAAGCTCGGCCTGTGTGCCGTCGATCAGGTGGCCGAGAATCCAGCCGCCGTCCGCGCAGTGCGCATACAGTTGGCGCTTGCAATTTTGGCAACTGCCGCAAGAGGTAATGCAGGAAATCAATACGCGGTCGCCCTTCTTGAAGTTGCGCACAGCGCTGCCGACCTGCTCGACCACGCCCACGCCTTCATGCCCGAGCACACGGCCCGGCGTGACGGCGGGCACGTCTCCCTTGAGGATATGGAGGTCGGTGCCGCAGATCGTGGTATGGGTGATGCGAACGATGGCGTCCGTCGGTTTTACGATGACCGGATCTGCTTTTTCTGTCCAAGCTTTCTGACCGGGACCGTTATATACCAGTGCTTTCATTATTCCCTCTTCCTCGTCTGGTGATTGAAGACTGAACTGTTGCCCAGTCTGTTCGTGAACCATGGCTTATTTGGCAAGCCACGGCATCTCCGTACAATATTAGACCCAATTGCTCTGTCAAGGTTTAAGAAAGATCAAATTATCTTCTTTGGGTGATAGAACGCGCGGCGGCAATTTCTTCGCGAATGAGGTGGTAGTGTTCAAAACGTCGCGCGGAGACGGCTCCAGTCTCCACAGCGCCGCGTAGTGCGCAGCCGGGTTCGGCGTCGTGGCAGCAGTCCCGAAAACGGCATTGCCCGAGATAGGGGCGAAATTCGATGAAAGCGGTCTCCAGCGCACCGGGATGGAGGTGGGCCAGCCCGAACATCTGCAAGCCGGGGCTGTCGATCAACCAGCCTTCACCGCGCGGATAAAGCCGGGTGAGGGTGGTGGTGTGGCTTCCGCTGCCCAGCGCAGTGGAGATTTCACCGACGGTTGCGGCAGCGAAGGGCATAAGAGCGTTGATGAGTGTGGATTTGCCCATCCCGGATTGACCGACGAGGAGTACCCGTTCGTCCTGTAGCCAGGGTTCGAGCGAGTCCGTGCCGAGGAGGGCGGACAGTTCGACGACCGGGTAGCCCAGTGCGGCGAATGTGGCCAGACGTCCGCGCGCGGCGGGTAAGTTGGCGGTGAGGTCAGTTTTGTTGAGCGCGATGAGGGCTGTGATGTTTTCGCTCTCCGCCGCCACGAGGCAACGCGATACGAGCAAGTCGGAGAAATTCGGCTCAGTCGCGGTGACGACGACAATCCGGCTCAAATTGGCGGCAAGCAGTTTCTGGCGGAATGAGTCGGAACGCCACAGCAGGTTGCGGCGCGGATGCCGGGCCTCGATGATCCCCAATCCGTCACCCGCAGGGGCGATACCTACTTCATCGCCGCAGGCATAATCATTCCTCTTGCCCCGGGTGTGGCAGCGCAGGATGCCGTCGGCTGTGCGGACTTCGAAATGACGGCCAAATGCGGCAACGACGATTCCGTGGGTGAGTGCCTGCACGTTCGCTGGCCGTGGGGATGGAAGAGGCCGCCGGGAATGTGCCACAATTACAAGCCTTGGTTCAAAAACAGAAAATTATGGCACAGGATGCGAATCATCTGATCTGGCTTGACATGGAGATGACCGGGCTTAATCCGGAAAAGGACCATATCATCGAAATCGGCCTTGTCATTACCGACAGCGCGCTCAACATTGCCGCAGAAGCGCCGGTGATCGCCGTGCATCAGCCGGATGCCGTGCTCGACGCGATGGATGAATGGAACAAGAATACCCATGGGCGCAGTGGCCTCGTCGAGCGCGTGCGCGCGTCGCCGGTCTCCGAGGCTGAGGCCGAGGCTACGATGGTGGCTTTTCTGGAACAGTGGGTTCCCAAGGCCGTTTCACCGATGTGCGGCAACACCGTGAGCCAGGATCGCCGCTTTCTCATGCGCTATATGCCCCGGTTCGAGGCATGGTTCCATTACCGGGACCTCGATGTTTCTACGCTCAAGGAACTCGCCAAACGCTGGAACCCCGATGTCTACAAGGGCGTGAAAAAGGCCGGTACGCATACGGCTCTGGCCGACATCATGGAATCGATCGAAGAACTGCGCCACTACCGGGAGACTTTCCTGCGCCTCCCGGCGTGACGCAAAATACGCGCTTTTGCACTTTTTCCCCGGAATCTTGTCATGGAACCTACCCGCATTCTGCTCGAAGCTCACGAAATTCCTACGCATTGGTACAACATTGCGGCCGACCTGCCCGCGCCGCCCGCGCCGCCGCTCCTGGCGGATGGATCGATCGCGCGGCCCGAACAACTGGGGGTGATCTTTCCGCCGACGATTATCGAGCAGGAGATGAGCGCGGAGCGCTGGATCAAAATCCCGGATGAAGTGCGCGAAATTTTCCGCCTTTGGCGGCCCGCTCCGCTGGTACGCGCGGTAAGGCTGGAAAAAGCGCTGGGGACGCCGGCGAAAATTTTCTTCAAATACGAAGGCGTTTCGCCCGTCGGTTCGCACAAACCCAATTCTGCCGTGCCACAGGCGTACTACAACCGCGAAGCGGGCATCAGGCGATTGACGACGGAGACCGGCGCGGGACAGTGGGGTTCGTCGCTGGCGCTGGCCGGGCAGATGTTTGGGCTGGAAGTGCGCATCTACATGGTCAAGGTCAGTTACGAGCAGAAACCGTACCGTCGAATGATGATGCAGACTTGGGGCGCGGAAGTCTTCTCCAGCCCGTCCTCCATGACGGAGTGCGGCCGCAGGATATTGGCTGAAACACCGGAGACTCCCGGCTCGCTTGGCATTGCCATTTCCGAGGCGGTCGAGGAAGCGGCAAGCCGCGCCGATACCAATTACGCGCTTGGCTCCGTGCTGAACCATGTGGTGTTGCACCAGAGCATCATCGGGCTGGAGGCGAAGAAGCAGTTCGACAAGATCGGCCTTTACCCGGACATGGTGATCGCGCCTTGTGGCGGCGGTTCCAGCTTTGGCGGCATTGCTTTCCCGTTCCTCGGCGACAAGGCGGCGGGTGACAAACGCGCAATGGGCCTTCGGGCAATCGCGGTGGAGCCCAGTTCCTGCCCCAGTCTCACCAGGGGCCGCTATACCTACGATTTTGGAGACGCTTCCGGCTTTACGCCCTTGATGAAGATGTACACCCTCGGCCACGATTTCGTGCCTGCCGGCATCCATGCGGGCGGACTGCGTTATCACGGCGCTTCGCAACTCGTGTCGCAACTCTGCGAGGCGGGTCTGATAGAAGCCATCGCTGTGCCGCAACTGGCGACGTTTGACGCGGGTGTGCAGTTCGCGCGCCTTGAAGGCATCATTCCCGCCCCGGAATCCTGCCACGCCATCCGCGTGGCCATCGACGAAGCGTTGAAGTGCAAGCAAAGCGGTGAAGAAAAGGTCATTCTCTTCAATCTTACCGGGCACGGGCATTTCGACATGAGTTCGTTCGAGCGTTATTTCTCCGGGAAACTCGAAGACTACGAATACCCGGCGGAGGAAGTGGAAAAATCTCTGGCAAAGCTGCCGAAGTTCGGGTGATGAACCACGATTTCGATCACATTGCGGGAATCTTGAAAACGAGCAGGCGCGTCCGCCGCCGATCCGCGACTTCAATGATGCGGTAAGGCTTGGTGCCGGGAATATTGAAACTGTTGCTGACAAGCAGGCTGCCCGGCTTCATCTCGCGCCGCGCTTTTTTCCAGACATCGGGCATTGGCACGGGAGAGAGAAAGGCGTAGACGAGATCGTATCCTGCCCAGGAATGAGCGAAAAAATCGCCCCGGATCACCGAGATTGCAGGATGTTTACCTGCCCGCAGGCGGGAGATGGCAAAAGGCGCGGGGGCGTTTTCGATGCCGGTCAGACGCGCGTCCCGGCGTTGCCGCGCAAAGGCGGCGAGAAATGATCCGATGCCGCATCCGGCGTCGAGCACCTCGACAGGGCCGGGAGGCAGCAGTCCGGCCACGGCGCGGCTGGTTTGCCGGTTGGTAAGAAAAAGCGGCACCTGGGTGCGGTAACTGCCCCAGTAGATCAGCGCGAAGAGGACGAACGCGGACAGCCATACGCCGGGCGGAATCCCGAGCGCATGGGCGGCAAAGGCCAGCGGCATGAAAACGAGATGGATCGGCAACCACCATCGCGCACACCGCAATGCCGCCGCCGCGACCGTCGCGGTAACGGCCTGGCTGAATGCCAGAACCCACACTCCGCCCGGCAACAGCCCAGACTGCCCGAGCAGCCAGACCGCTCCCCAGCCGCAGAGTTGGGCAAACAGAGCCTTGAGGGCAGGGGAAAAGGTGGAAAGGCGCATCGGAGTAAACAAAGGAAGGTAAGGGAATACATGCAATGGCGACCGGACAGCCCGTGCGCCATAGTGGCGGATAAACCGATGGCAGGCTACAGGGAGCCCAGGGAGATTCTGTTAGAATAGGAGGAACTTAGCCAGAAGAAACTCAGAACTCAAAACTCGGCGCCAGTCGCAGGGGAGATAAACAACGGTTTGGCGCTCGTTCCATAAATCATGCAGGCCAGCCTGCATGGCTATTAGTACGACATGGGCAAGGAAATCAAATGGGCAAAGAAATCAAAAATCTTATCATTGTCGGCATAACCAAAAAGGGAGAAACTTTCCGTCCGAGCGACTGGGCGGAACGCCTGTGCAGCCTCACCTCGCTCCTGAAAAATGATAAACGGGTCAAGTACTCCCAGCTCGTGCGCCCCGGCTGCACCCCTGCGGGAGTAAAAACCGTCATCGTCAGTCCCGGCCTGTACAAAGCAGACCCCCTCGCCTGGAAGTTCGTGCTCGACTTTGCCAAAGACCACAACCTGCAATTCGAATCCATTCCCGTTTTCCCGGCTTATACCGCTGTCGCCGAAACTTTCCGTGCGCGCCACTCCGTCCGGCGGTTCCTGCCGACGCCCGTTTCCCGCGACGTGATTGCCGAATTGCTGGAACTGGCTTCGCGCTCACCCTCGGGAACCAACGCGCAGCCGTGGAAAGTGTACGCACTGGCCGATGCCGCGCGTGCGGCGCTGTCCGCTGCCCTGCTGGACCGATTCAATCAAGGCGCAAGCGAAGAGCGGGAATATGGCTATTACCCCGATCAATGGGCAGAACCGTGGCAATCAAGGCGGCGAAAACTCGGCTTCGACCTGTACGGGCTCATCGGCATCCCCAAGGGCGACAAACCGCGCATGAAAGAGCAGGCCGGTCGCAACTTCCTGTTTTTCGACGCGCCGGTCGGCTTGATCTTCACGCTGGACCGGCATCTGACGCAGGGGATGTTGCTCGACTACGGCATTTTCATCGGGCATCTCATCATTGCCGCGCAGGCGCGCGGGCTGGCAAGCTGCATGCAGACATCGTTTACCGACTACCCGGACACCGTCCATCGCCACCTTGGCATCAGTGAGCAGGAATTGATCGTGGGCGGACTCGCCCTCGGGCACCCCGACCCGGAGTCCCCGGAAAACCACCTCATTACGGAGCGGGAACCCGTCGAGGCGTTTACGGTGTTCCGAGGATTCTGAACACATGCCGGGTGCAATCCACGCCATGGATGGCGGGCCGAGGTTTTATGTAACCGAAGGCTCGCTCAGAGTGTAAAAATTTCCGACATTTTTTTAATGTAAAAACCCAGCCGATTTGAGTATGTACGATCCATACAGCCAGAATTCGTGGAACTACTAACAAAGTGTGTCAAATTTCACACTACGGTATAAATACGTATAAACGCGGCACGACTGTAAAGTAATCCTACATTCATCGTTTTCTTTCCATAAAATTTACATAAATTCATGCACTTACAGTACATAGACGACAGCAGGGTCCGGTACGGTCTGCGCAATAATAATTGCCGAAAATATTTCGTCTTAGCGTTGCCACTACATCCGTTTCGTGCCAAGAAGACAGTAAACATACGTAATATCAAAGAGATATATTACGGAAATCATCTTCTGGCATCCATCATGCGCTGGCATGGACTGGGTCCCCATCTTGGTACTTATGTTAGGCATGAAAACTGCTAATGCCCTAACGGGCTTTAACACTGTGCCCTTTTTAAAAGGAGCTATTTCATGATGCGGTTCAAAAAAATAATCGCTGCCGTTGTTCTGGGAGTGGGCGCTAGCACTTGTGCGCAAGCTACTTACCAAGGAGATCTCGGTGAACTTTCCTTCGTGGATTCACTGAGCGTCCAAGGTGATAGCGGTTCAGCTTCGGGTCTTTTCCATGACTGGTTTACCTTCAAGGTAGCCGATGGTGTCCTTGCAGCCGATGCCAATGGCACGGTTTTGATGTTCCATGGCGGTCTCAATTTCGACGTGGAAGATATGCAGATAGCCGTGTACAAGGGTTCCTACACGGGTAACAATTTTAACGGGTTGGATAATTACGGGCGTCTGGGCTATATCGATATTGCAGGCAGTGGCACTACGGTGTCAGGAACCTTCTATTTTGATCCGGCCTATACCGATTACACGTTCTTGGTCACCGGCAAAACCACGGGCGGTTCGGCCACGTATTCCATCCAATTGACAGCGGCGCCGGTTCCTGAACCCGCCGAGTACGCGATGCTGCTTGCCGGGCTGGGCGTGGTCGGGATGGTTGCGCGCCGCCGGAAAGTGAATATGAGTTAAGGCAGGCTTGTTGCTGCGAATGCAGTCGTGAATCTGGCCGGATGCCTTTTGGCATCCGGCCAGATTTTTGGGAATCATGTACTTGATTTGCACGGCGTGGCGAAACGGGCGTCATTGCGAACGCGCCGGATTGCCTTGGCGCTCAGAAGCGGTAGCCCACGCCAAACCGGATGACAGGGTAGTACTGATAGTTGTTTACCTTGTCCTTCAGGTTTTCCCTTTCCTTGTTGACATCCTGCGCCAACTGGTCGCAAACCAACGCTCCGGCGGTGCAATTCTGGTTCTTGAGAGAGACGGAAGGGGACCCCTGGAAGATCACGCCGAAATCACCCGAAAACGACCATCCTTTACTCTTTGGTGCATTCCCCCAGCCGATACCGAGATATGGCGCAACGTCGTTGAAATCGATACGGCCTTTCAAGTCGCCGGCCTGTGCGGCGTCGTAGGTATTGCCGTTGATCTCATATGTCCCGTTCCTGGCTTTTGCTTTGGCATCGATCTTGTTGCCGTTCCACAGAAGCCCGCCCGTCACGCGAAAACCGTTATCCAGCGGATGCCAGTCGGCCAGGGCGTCGAAGGTATTGAGCTTGAGTTTGAACTTGTAGTCCACTTCGGACGTGTTGCCATTCATGTTGTAATCGAAGTAATTCACGCCAAACCGCGCGTTCAGTTTCTGAGAGACCGGAACGGTCACATGCATACCGACGCCGGTCGTGCCCAATTCACCGGAAACGCCTATGTTCGCCGCAGAAACATTTGCATCGTCAGCCATGACGGAAGGAGAAAAACAGGAAAACATTGCGGCAATGGCGAACATTTTATGGAAGACGGTTTTCATGGTCGAACTCCTGTTGGCTGCCAGGTTTTGTTGCAAGAAAAAAAGCGGCCCCGTTTCTCTTTCGAGAGACGCCGCCGTTCGCGGCTATACCCTGAGATTCAGCAGAAAATCCACACGGTTGCGCTCGTATTCCCGGTTCCAGATGTTAGAGGTACGCTGGGTGCGGCTGTATCGCAGAAGAATGTAGCGTCCGGATAGTTTTTATCAAGGAAATAAGCACGGGCCAGTTCTAGGCGCACGCGGGACAAGGGACAAGTCTGGCCGGCGCGGAGGAGCGGGCGGAGCTGATGCGCAGGGTCTGCGGCTCGGCCAAGTCGATCCATGATCGTTGAACAGGCGAACGTGATTTTTTGCCAGGTCTTGTTCCACCGCCATCCTCCCGGCAGGCTTCGAGGATGCGCTCTGCTATCCTTGCGATCTTTCCGCAACAAGTACATCCAGGTCAGCAATGGCAAACGCGCAGCAATACGACGAATCTTCCTTTCGTGTCCTCAAGGGGCTGGAACCGGTGCGCGAGCGTCCCGGCATGTATACCCGCACCGACAGCCCCGCGCACATCATTCAGGAAGTCATCGACAATTCCGCCGACGAGGCGTTGGCCGGTTTTGCGAAAGAAATCCATGTCACCCTGTATCTGGACGGCTCCGTGAGCGTCTCGGACAACGGGCGCGGCATCCCCGTGGGGCTGCATCCAGAGGAAGGCGTTCCCGTCGTCGTGCTCGCCTTCACCCGGCTGCACGCCGGGGGCAAGTTCGACAAACGCTCAGGCAAGTCGGCTTACGCCTTTTCCGGCGGGCTGCACGGTGTCGGCGTTTCCGTGACCAACGCGCTTTCCACACGGCTGGAGATCGAAATCCGCCGGGAGGGCAAATTGTGGCGTGCCGACTTCGCCAACGGGGGCGAAACTGTCGGCGAACTGCGTGCCGTGGATACCTGTGGACGTCAGACCGGAACCCGCGTGCGGGTCTGGCCCGACGCCAAATATTTCGAGTCGCCCAAAGTCCCGATCACCGAACTCGAACGGCTGCTGCGCAGCAAGGCCGTGCTGCTTCCCGGCGTTTCCGTGCGGCTCGATGTTGAACAGGCTGACGGCAGCCGCCAGCGCAAGAGTTGGAGTTACCCTGGGGGCATTCCTGCCTATCTGTCGGAACTGGCGGGCGGGCAGGAACCTGTTGCCCCGATTTTCGCCGATGAAAAATACGCTACCGAAAACGACTCCGCCTACGCGCCCGGCGAGGGCGCAGCCTGGGCGCTGGCCTGGTACGAACAGTCCATCCCGAGCGAGTCCTACGTCAACCTCATTCCTACCGTCTCCGGCGGCACGCACGAATCCGGCCTGCGCGCGGGGCTTTTCGAGGCGCTCAAATCTTTCATCGACCATCATGGCCTGCTGCCGCGCGGCGTCAAGTTGCAGCAGGAAGATGTCTGCGCAAAGATGGGGTTTGTCCTCTCTGCCCGGCTCCTCGACCCCCAATTTCAGGGCCAGGTCAAGGAAAAACTCAATTCCCGCGAAGCCGTGCGGCTTATCTCCGCGCAGGTGCGCGACCCTTTTGAAATCTGGCTCAACAACCACGTCGAAGCCGGGCGCACCATTGCCGAACTCGCCATACGGCAGGCGCTCGCGCGGCAAAGAAGCGCCCAGAAAGTCGAAAAGAGGAAAACTTCCGGCGTAGCCGTGCTCCCCGGAAAACTTTCCGACTGCGAATCCGGCGACATCACCGAAAACGAAGTCTTCCTTGTCGAAGGCGACTCCGCCGGTGGCTCCGCCAAGATGGCGCGCGACAAAGAAACCCAGGCCATCCTGCCGTTACGCGGCAAGGTACAGAATGCCTGGGAAATCGACGCGGACAGGCTCTTTGCCAATGCCGAGATCCACGATATCGCCGTCGCCCTCGGTGTCGATGCCCATGGCCCGAACGATTCTCCCGATCTCTCCGGCCTGCGCTACGGGAAGGTTGTCATCATGTCCGATGCCGATGTCGACGGCGCGCACATCCAGACTTTGCTGCTTACTCTCTTCTTCCGCCACTTTCCCCGCCTCATCGACGCTGGCCACCTCTACATCGCGCAGCCTCCCCTTTACCGCATCGACGTTCCCGCCCAAGGCAAAAAGCGGCCTGCCCGCCGCCTCTACGCCCTCGACGAAGGTGAGCTCGCCGCCATCCGCGAACGGCTCACGAAAGAAGGCGTCCGCGCGGAGAGCATCGAAGTGGGCCGTTTCAAGGGGCTGGGCGAGATGAATCCCGAGCAACTGCGCGAAACCACGATGGACCCCGCCACCCGGCGCGTGCTTCCCGTGCGCGTGCGTGACGACGCGCTTGCCGAGACGCGCCGCACTTTCAATCTGTTGATGGGCAAGGGCGAAGCCGCCGGACGGCGGGCATGGATGGAGGCAAAGGGGGATACGGTGGAGGCCGATGTTTGAGCGCGTCCATTCACCCTTCCTTCGGAATGGCCCGTTTGTTGCCGTGATGATCGAGCGCCACGTAAGTTAACCGGGCTTCCGTTACCTTGAGCGCCACCGCGTTTTCCGGGTTGCGTTCCACGTAAACCTGTACGTCAACGGTGATTGAAGTGTTGCCTGCTGACACCACCTCCGAATAGAAACTTACCAGGTCGCCCACTGAGACGGGCTGCTTGAAGATGAAGGAGTTGACCGCCATCGTGACGACCCGCGAGCGTGCGCGGCGGCGTGCGGCAACGGAGCCGGCGATGTCGACCATCGACATGATCCAGCCGCCGAATACGTCGCCTGCCGGATTGAGGTCGGCGGGCAGGGGGACGACCCGCAACGCTGGTTGGCGTTCGCATAGGCATGTTTTTTCCCTCGCATGGGGAGATACCGGGGTGTTGTCACTCACTTTGCACTCCTTTATGAAAGGCTGACCCTTTCCGTTTTTATAGTACCGCTGTCATCCAGCGTACCGATATAATAATCGGCTATTTCGGCTTTCATCCCCGTATTTTTCCGTTTTCCATGAGTACCGACCCCAAAGCATTGTTGACCGAACTGATTCGCGCCGCCCTGGCGAGCGTGGCCCCAGAACATGCCGACACGGCCATTTTGCTGGAACGGCCCCGGCAGGCGGGACATGGCGACTTCGCCACCAATATTGCCATGCAGTTGGCCCGGATTCTCAAGCGCAACCCGCGTGAGCTGGCGGAGTCGTTGTGCGCTGAACTGCCGCCTTCCAAATGGGTAGAAAAGGTGGAGGTGGCCGGGACGGGTTTCATCAATTTCACTTTTGCCCAGGCGGTGAAAACAGCAGTGGTGCTCGATGCGCTGACCCAGGGCAAGGACTGGGGGCGCGGCGCGGCCAGAGGCGAGAGGGTGCAGATCGAGTTCGTATCGGCCAACCCGACCGGGCCGCTGCACGTCGGGCATGGGCGCGGGGCCGCCTACGGCGCCTCGCTTGCCGATGTGCTTGCTTTCGCCGGGTTCGAGGTAAGCCGTGAGTATTACGTCAATGACGCCGGGCGGCAGATGGATATTCTGGCTTTGTCGACCTGGTTGCGTTATCTGGCGCAATTCGGAATCGAGCTCGAATTGCCGCCCAACGCCTATCAGGGCGAATATGTGGCCGAAATGGCCCGGGATCTGCGCGACGCCCACGGGGACCGTTTCGCGCGCGTCACTGCCGCCGATGTGCTGGCCGACGTGCCGGGCCTGCCGCCATCGGAACGCTGTGATGACAAGCAGGCCAAGGCCGAGCGCGAGCAACATCTGGATGCGCTGATTGGCAACGCCAAACGCCTGCTGGGTGAAGATTACCAATGGGTGCACGGTTTTGCCCTCAATGAACAACTCGGTGACGTGCGTGACGATTTGCATGAATTCGATGTGCATTTCGACAAATGGTTTTCGGAACGCAGCCTCTTCGATACAGGGATGGTCGAGCGCGCCGTTTCCCGGCTCGAACGCGCGGGCTACGTCTATATGCAGAACGGAGCCAGGTGGTTCCGGTCCTCCGCCTTCGGCGACGAGAAGGATCGCGTTGTGCAGCGCGACAATGGCATTTACACCTATTTCGCATCCGACATTGCCTACCATCTCAACAAGTACGAGCGCGGTTTTGACCGCATGATCGATATCTGGGGCGCGGACCATCACGGTTATGCGCCGCGCGTCAAGGGCGCGATCAAGGCGCTGGGACTCGACCCGGCGCGGACAGACGTGGCGTTGGTGCAATTCGCCGTGCTCTACCGGAATGGGCAAAAAACCTCAATGTCGACCCGTGCGGGCGAATTCGTCACCCTGCGCGAGTTGCGTAACGAGGTCGGCAAGGATGCCAGCCGCTTTTTCTACGTGCTGCGCAAGAGTGACCAGCACCTCGATTTCGACCTCGACCTCGCCAAAAGCCGGAGCAATGAAAACCCTGTGTACTATGTGCAATATGCGCATGCGCGCGCCTGTTCCGCGCTGCGAAAATGGGGGGACGAACAGGCAGGGCTGGCCTCTGCCGATACCAGTGCTTTGGGCAGCGAACACGAACTGGGGTTATGCGCGCGCCTGGCTGCGTTTCCCGAGGTTGTGCAAATGGCGGCGATTGACTATGCGCCACATCAGGTTGCGTTTTATCTCAGGGAATTGGCGGCCGAATTTCACAGTTGGTACAACGCCGAACGCATGCTGGTCGATGATGAAGCCGTGAAACTGGCGCGTCTGGCGCTGGCCGGGGCGGTTCGCCAGACGTTGGCGAATGGGT
This sequence comes from Azoarcus sp., assembly GCA_031274995.1. GTDB lineage: Bacteria > Pseudomonadota > Gammaproteobacteria > Burkholderiales > Rhodocyclaceae > WRNU01. The sequence goes on along the minus strand of JAISPJ010000073.1, from coordinate 49,395 downwards.
TGGCGTTACTGGGCGTGTCCGCTCCCGAATCGATGTAACAATTAACAAAGTCAGACAGGCGGCGTTGCCGCCGCAGGTACGGAGTTTTTTCAGTGAGTCGTCAAAATAGAATTCCTCATTCTTTCAGGCGCCCTTCGCGCAGCCGGGGTGGAACCCTCCTGGGTGTTTTTGTTGGCATGATCCTGGGAGCCGTCGTCGTCACTGCTGCGGTGTGGTTCTTCAACCGAAGCGACAATCCATTCACCCAATCCCCCTCGACGAAACAGCCGTCAGAGACTCCCGCATCCGCGCAGCCCGCGCCGGTGCCTGTGTTGCCGGGCAAGCCGGGGGATCGTCCGGTAGAGAGGCCGGATTACACTTTTTTCAACACCCTGCCAAGCGGAGAAAACACGCCGGTGACGCCGCCAACGCCAACGCCAACGCCTGCGGAACGGACACAACCTTCTCCCCAGACCACCGCCGTGCCGGCGCAGGCTGCTCCCATGAAACAGGCGTACCTGCAATTGGCGGCTTTCGAGAACGCGGAGCAGGCTGATGATCTCAAGGCGCGGTTGATATTGATGGGGCTTGAGCCAATCACGCAACGGGCGCAGTTGGCCGATGGGCGGGTTGTGCACCGCATCCGCGTCGGCCCGTTTACCGACCGCGAGGATTTGAAGGCCATGCGTGCCCGGTTGGCTTCGAGCGGTTTCAGCGCGGAAGAGGTTTCCAACTGAGACGGGGAGATCACGCCTGTACGCACGAACCGGATACCCTCGTTTCCGCATTGTTTCATTGATCGATCATTACATGGAGTTTCCAATATGAACCGTCGTGATGCCTTGCAACAACTCGGCGCGATCGCACTGCTTGCCTGTCCGGCTGGCTTTGCCCTGGGGCAGGCGCAGGGAGGTTTTCAGGCGTTGAAACCCGAAGTCTCGCCCATGTCGCCTGATGCGGAAGGCAAGATCGAAGTATTGGAATTCTTCCATTACGGTTGTTCGCACTGCCGGCATTTTGAACCGCTGGTTGAGCAATGGGCCGGACGTTTGCCCCGCGACGTGGCTTTCGCGCAGGTTCCGGTTGTATGGAGAGAGGAACTCAACGGCTTGGCGCACCTGTATTACACGCTCCAGGTCAAGAAACGCGCAGATCTGCACAAGGCGGCTTTCGCTGCCGTGCAGGATCAACGGTTGCGTTTCGACACTCCTGGAGCCGTGCGCAACTGGGCTCAGGCAAACGGGCTGGATGTGCTGGACTTCATGGGCGTTTACGATTCGATCGGAGTCGTTACGCAAGTCAAGCGTGCCCAACAGACTGGCCTGCGCTACAAAATCGACTCCGTACCCACGATGGCGGTGGGCGGGCGTTTCCTGACTTCGGCGACTTTAGCCGGCAGCCATGAAGCGGCGCTCAAGGTCGCCGATAGCCTGATCGAGCGTGTACGTGTACGCAAGGAATGAGCAAAGCCGGGTCATTTGTGCCAGTGTTTATCCTTGTTTCCTGAACTTTTAATCATTCCGTGTCATACAAATTTCCTTCATTCGTAACGGTTTCTTTTTCCAGCCAGACCTCGAAAGGTGGCAAATCTTCCGGTGATTCGGAAGAGGAAGAGCGCCGCATCCATCAACGTTTCGTGGCCAGGCTGCATGGCGAACCGTGTTTCTGGGCATTGATCGGGAACGAGCGTCTGGCACTCAGTGATTTATCCATCAAGGGGTTTGCGATGCCCGCTCCCCCGGCGCTCGTTCCCGGCGCACAGTTCGATTTCGTCCTGCAACGTGAAGGGGTGTCCGACACCATTCAGGGTCGTGCCGAAGTGGCAGACGTGTTTGGTAAAAACGCCCGATCTGCGGGTTGCCGTATCATCGGGTTCGAGGGCAATAGCGAGGAACGTTTGCACGACTGGTTGGTGACGCACGTCATTCTTTGCGCTACGGTATGGATCAGCGAGAAGGATGCCGTTGCGATTGTTTCCGGGCGCTCGCTCGTCTGACAACCCGTGTAGTGTCCGGTGAGGCCCGAGGTGGGCTGAAACGGTAAAATGGTGTCCCATTATTTTTTCTTGAAACCCGCCATGCCTGCTCCTGCCCTGCTTGCCCTCTCCCCCCTCGATGGCCGCTATTTCGACAAACTTGAAGAACTGCGCGGCATTTTTTCCGAACATGGGCTGATCCACAACCGGGTGCGGGTGGAAATCGCCTGGTTGAAGGCGCTGGCTGCTGAACCTGCATTGGTTGAAATTGCCCCGTTCTCGCCTGCCTCCCTGGCCGAACTCGATGCCGTGGTGGCACGGTTCGATGATGGTGACAGCGCGAAAGTGAAGGAGATCGAAGCCACCACCAACCACGATGTCAAGGCGATGGAATACTGGCTCAAGAAGCGCATAGGCCATAACGCCGAAGTGATGAGAGTCTCCGAATTCATCCATTTCGCCTGCACTTCGGAAGACATCAACAATACTTCGCACGCTCTGATGCTCAAGGTCGGACGTGACGAAGTGCTGCTGCCCGCGCTCGACAGGATCATCGAACGTCTGCGTGGACTCGCCCATCGGCACGCCGAACTGCCGATGCTCTCCCGCACTCATGGCCAGCCCGCCAGCCCTACCACCCTGGGCAAAGAGATGGCCAATATCGCTGCCCGCCTGATCCGTGCGCGCAACGGGATTGCCAGGGTGAGCCTCACCGCGAAATTCAACGGCGCGGTCGGCAACTACAATGCCCATCTTGCCGCCTGGCCGGACTTCGACTGGGAAAACTTCAACCGCCGGTTCATCGAATCGTTCGGTCTGGAATTCAATCCCTGGACCATCCAGATTGAACCGCATGACACGATGGCGGAACTGTTCGATGCCATGGCGCGAGCCAATACCATCGTCATCGACGCCTGCCGCGACATCTGGATGTACATCTCGCTTGGCTACTTCAAACAAAAGCTCAAGGAAGGCGAAATCGGCTCCTCCACCATGCCGCACAAGGTTAATCCCATCGACTTCGAGAACGCGGAAGGCAATTTCGGCCTCGCCAATGCAGTGCTGCGCCACTTCAGCGAAAAACTGCCAATTTCGAGAATGCAGCGTGACCTTACCGATTCCACCGTATTGCGTAACATGGGCGCAGGTTTCGGTCACAGCATTCTTGGTGCCTCCAGCATGGAGCGCGGCCTTGGCAAGCTCGAAGCCGATCCATCGAGGCTTGCCGCAGACCTCGACGCTTGCTGGGAAGTGCTCGCCGAGCCGGTACAGACCGTGATGCGCCGTTTCGGTGTCGCCAACCCTTATGAGCAACTCAAAGAACTCACACGCGGCAAGGGCATCACCCGCGACGCTTTGCTTACGTTCATCGCAATGCTTGATATTCCGCCGGGCGAACGTAAACGCCTTGGCGCGATGGTTCCGGCGGACTACGTGGGCAAGGCGGCTGAGTTGGCGCGGCGGGTCTGAATCACAGAGAGCCGTAAGAGTGTAGCCCGGAGAGGAACATATTGACGCCAACGAAGGCGAAAGTTGTGACGAACAGTCCGACAACGGCCCACCAGGCCAGCATCGCGCCACGCAGGTTGCGTGTCAGGCGCATGTGCAGCCAGGCTGCGTAGTTGATCCAGACGATCAGCGCCCAGGTTTCCTTCGGGTCCCACTGCCAGTAGCTGCCCCAGGCTTCCGCTGCCCAGAGTGCGCCGAGAATGGTGGCGATGGTAAAAAAGGCAAAGCCGATGGCGATGGCCTTGTACATGACATCTTCGAGCACGTGCAGTTCGGGCAGGCGGCTGGCGAGCCTGCCCCTGGAGACGAGCAGGTAAGCAATGCCAATCATCGCCGCGATGGCGAAGCCGCCGTAGCCGATGAAATTGGCAGGTACGTGAATCTTCATCCAGTAGGACTGGAGAGCCGGAACGAGGGGCTGTATCTGGTAAGCATCGCGCGTAAACGAATACCAGAGCAGAAAAATGACGGCGGCGGAAATCACGGGCAACACAAAAGCGCCGAGCTTGCGGGTGTTGTAGCGACCTTCGTAAAAAAGATAGAGCAGGGCGGTGATGAGGCTGAAGAATACAAAGACCTCATACAAGTTGCTGACGGGAATATGGCCAATGTCCGGGCCGAGCAGGTAGGACTCATACCAGCGCACGAACAGCCCGGTCGTACCCATGACGGCAGCAATCCAGGTCATGGCGCAGCCGATACGCCCGGCGGAATCGGAGCGTGACGCGAGCCCGATCCAGTACGCGCCGGTGGCGGTAAAGAAGAAAACGCTCATCCAGGAGACCGCGGTCTGGCTCGAAATCAGGTATTTGAGAAAGAAAACCTGTTCGGCGCGCGCAAGGTCGCCCTGGTAAAACCAGATGCTTGTCAGTGAGAGCGCGGCGACAGCGGCAGCGAACAGGCGAAATGGCCGCCATGCCCAACCGAGGCCAATGAGAATGGGAACATGGAGAAAGAGGATGGCATCCTCGTAAGTGTCCATCATCTGGCCGTAGCGCGAGTAGGCAGCTCCCGCTCCGAAGATAATGGCGATGGCGAAAAGCCAGTCGCCCGCGTTCAACCGTGTCAGCCAGTGCGTATGGGCGGCAGGAGCGACGGGGCGGGAAGAAGCCGTTTCCATGAAAAAATCTCCAAAAATCAGCCCTGTGAGGCACTGGCCCCGAGAGCGGCGGCGAGGCCGTCGCAGTGGCGGATGAAGGTCTCATTCAGGTCGATGGTTTTGCGGTTGGACGACATTGCAACCAGCGCCTCATCTTTTTTGAACAATACGAACAGTCGGCGTTCCCTGATGTAGAGCATGGCAAACACGCCGAGAACCAGCAGCAACGAACCGAAATAGACCAGCGGCTTTCCTGGCGAGCGCGTGGCTTGCAGGACGGATGCCTGACGCTGTTCGAAGTTGGTGAGCTGGAGGTAGAACGGTGCGCCGTAACGCAGGCTGGCCGTCAGCGCGAAAAAAGCATCGCGGAGGTATGGGGCATTGATCTCGTCGGGTTCCATCACGCTTTTCCCGGCGGCTTCACGTGACATCATCCAGGCTTCCCAGGTGAGGCTCTGAAGAACCTGAATGAAAGCCATGTCGGCCTCGTCGCGCTTGTCTTCCGGGACATTCGTCACAGTGAAGTTCTCGATGGCTTCCAGCCCTCCTTTGGTGAAGAGGGTGAGGACGTGTCCGGCGACGGTTTTCAGGCTTTTTCTCTCGTCCTTGTCGGGGTTGTGCGAAATGAAACGTTCAATGAGAGCGACCTGGCGTTCGGGGACGAAAAAGGATTGATGAATGGAGAACCAGGCATCGGCGCTGCCGTCGTCATCGAGGGGGATACGCAGCCAGGAAACGTCGTCCGTCCGGCTCGTGCGCACGCCGCTGATGAGATACCAGTGGCCAGCGATCTGGACGGGCTGCATGTAGTTGTTGTATTCGCGCGCTTGTCCGGCGGGGTCTCGCAGTATGTAGGAGTAAAGAGGCCCAAGGTTACGCAGGTTGTTGCCGGCGGCGCGCGCGCCGCTGCCGAGAAAGGACGTGCTTGGCGGGCCGCTGCTGCCGGGTGCGGAGAGATTCTCGACGTTGATGGGGCGAAAGCCGGTAATTTCAAGGGTGTGTCCGCCGGATGAGGCAAGCGGGATGGTCGCGCCAACTTCAGTATTGAGTGGAAAGGCGGGGTGTTCGCCGGCAGTCATGCCGTGGACAGTAAAGCGCAGCAGTGAGCCGCCATCGTCGAAGCCAGACTGGTAGAGGGTGATGCCACGATGTTCAAACGGCTTGTTGACTTCGAGCGTGCGTTCGAAAACTTCTCCGCTTTCGTTGTCTGTAATCACGACTTCGCTGGCGTAGCGTTTAGGCATGCCGGTTTCGTAATGGTCGACGTGAAAGCGTTTGAGTTCAACCGTAAACGGCAACGGCTGGAGCAGGACGCCTTCGTCGACATTGATTACGGAGTAGCCGGATATTTTGCCTTCCGGGATATAGACATTGCCGCGAAAGCTCCAGTTGCCCGGTCCGAGCCGGGCCGAGGCAGGAACATCGGCAAAGGTCATGTTGCCGGACACGGCGGTCTTGCCGAAGAGGCGCATCTGCAAGGCAAGCGGCAAATTGCTGTCGAGCAGCCCGCCAAGGCAGATCAGAACAATGGCGCTGTGGGCGAGCAAGTAGCCGAAGCGCCCGAGGCTGCCCCGTTTGGCGGCGATGAGCGTGCTGCCTTCGCGCTCGTCGACACGGAAACGAAAACCCTCTCCAGTCAGATACGCAATGGCTGCCGCGCTTCGTTCTTCCGGCGGCAGGGTGGGTTCAAGGCTTGCGCGATGGGAAAAATTTCGAAGCGATGCCTCGCGCGCCCGCTCGCGGAAACCGCGAATCTCGCGCAGCATCGGCGTGAACTGGCGAATAATGCAAAGCGTCGTCGACAGGACCAGGAAAGCGAGAATGGCGATGAACCAGCCGGAGTTATAAACCGCATACAATCCAATCCGGGAAAAAACCGGATCCCAGAACTGTCCGAACTGGTTCAGGTAGGCGTTTGCCGGTTGGTTTTGCAGCACCACCGTGCCGATAACGGAAGCGATCGCCAGCACGGTGAGCAGGCTGATGGCAAAACGCATCGAACTCAGCAGTTCGATGAGATCGTCCAGAAAGGAAGCCCGCTTGGTGGGGTGCTGCATCGTAATTACGCTGGGGAAATGACGGGATCAGGCACAAGGACGCAGACGGGATTTCTCCCGCCTGCATCCTGAACATCGTGCGGCTTTAACGCAGGCTGGCCACGTAATCCGCCACGGCCTTGATTTCAGGATCGGTCATCTTGATTGCGATGTCGCGCATCATCTTCGACGGGTCGTTGGCGCGTGCGTTATCGCGGAAAGCCTTCATCTGCGCCTCGACATACTCGGGGAACTGTCCCGCCAGCGCGGGATACTGGGCCGCCATTCCCTTGCCTGCCGGGCCGTGGCAGGCGGCGCATGCGGGCAAGCTCTTGGAAGCGAGGCCGGCGCGCCAGATTCTTTGCCCCTGTTCGAGCATCTCCGCGCCTCCGGCGGGGGCAGGCTGTATCTTTTGCGTCGCGTAAAACTGGGCGACCGCCATCATGGATTCATTGGGCAACATGGTAATCATGCCCATCATGATGGCATTTTGGCGCGCTCCGCTTTTGAAGTCGCTGAATTGTTTGAACAGATATTCACTATGTTGCCCCGCCAGCTTGGGCGAGTCGGCTCCTCCGTCCGTTTTGGCGAAAGTGCCGTCATCTTTTTTGACCCAATTATTGCCATCGGTTCCGTGGCAGGTCACACAAATATCCGGCGGTGCCAACGGCTTTACGGCAGCCTGATCCTGAGCCTGGGCGCCGCTGGCAGCCAGCAGCAACGATAGCAGCAAGGAACGCTTGATCATGATGTCCTCAGAAAGCTGTGGAAGATGTCCTTAGAAGCGCTATTCTAATACACGAAACTCCTTTGTACGACTTTGCGCGATCTTGTCCGTCCCTGCCGTCCCTGACCCGTGCATGCTTGCCACTCTTCGCCCATGTCGATCTTTCGTCACGCCCGCTTCGAAACATCCATCGCCAAACCCGCCGCGCTGCCACCCGACGACGGCCCGGAAATTGCCTTTGCCGGACGCTCAAACACGGGAAAGTCCAGCGCGATCAATACGTTGGTCGGCCATACGCGGCTGGCCTACGTTTCCAAGACGCCGGGCCGGACCCAATTGCTCAATTTTTTCCGCCTCCCGTGCGGTGCGCGGCTCGTCGATTTGCCTGGTTACGGATATGCGGCCGTGCCGGAAAAAATTCGTCTCCAGTGGCAAGGGCTGATCGAGGAATACCTCAAAACGCGGGCCAGCCTGGTGGGTATCGTGTTGATGATGGATGCGCGCCATCCCCTGACTCCGCTCGACTGGCAGATGATCGGGTGGTTCGCTCCCACCGGACGGCCCATTCACGTACTGCTCACCAAAAGCGACAAGCTCTCGCGCGGCGCGGCAGTTGCGACCCTGAATCAAGTACGCGCGGCGCTGGCGCGATACAACAGCAGCGGAGAGCGTTTTACCGCGCAACTGTTTTCCAGCCTCAAAAAGACGGGCATCGAAGAATGCGGGCGCGTAGCAGGGGGGTGGCTGGGGGAGGGTGGATGGGAGAGTTGAGCGCCTGAAACAAAAATGTTGCCGGGCGTTGCCTCAGTCGGACGTATCCTGTTGCAGCGTCAACGTCCAGGACAACGCGTCCATATAACAGGTCGATGCCTGTTCAGGGAAGATCGCGCAGGCTTCGGCGGCGGAAACGATGCGCCCCGTGTCCATGCTTTCACAGGCGCGCGCCAGCGCCAGCGTCGTGGCGTATACGCCACGGCTGTGCAGGATGGCGTCACGGATCTCATCGGCGACGGACAGGGTTTCCAGCGCATACTCTATAGGTTGCTTCAGGATGACATCAATCAGAGACAAGAGGCCGGTAAGGAAGATCGCTTCGCGTTCGGCCACAGGCCGCGAGCGGGAAACCAGTTCCATAAAGCGCGCCCGGACGATTGCCGTCTCCAGTACGGTTGCGACGCGCGGCTGGTTACGGTTGGTGGAGCAGAGCAGCAGCATGAGCCAGCGTTGCAGTGGCTCGCGCCCCAGCAGGGTGATGGCGTGTTCAACCGAGGAAACATTTTCCCGCAGGCCATTGGCCGCCGAGTTGATATAGCGCAGCAGGCGCAAGGTAATGGCCGCGTCTTGCTTGAGGGCGGTAACAATTTCGCGCGTATCGGCATCTTGCCGCAGCTTTTTCAGCAACATGCCCAGATAGGCAACATTGGAGCCGAGATCGGCTCTCTGCCAATGTTCGCGGCTGACGATGAAAGCCCCCTGGAACAGGGTTGCCCCGATTTCATGGCAGAAATTGAAATCCTCGATGCTGGACAGGTTGCGCACCAGGACCGAGGCTTTCGGCGTTTTCTTGAAAAGGAAGCGGATGAGATTTTCCCCTTTGTCGATATCGACTTGGGAGGACTGTATCGAAACCAGGTCGATTTCCGGCAACAAATGGAAACAAGCGGGGTTTGCCAATGGATCGGGAATGCCGACGCGGTAACCGAGATTGCGTAACGTCCGTACCCGGGCCAGCAGTTCGCTCTGCGTGGGTGCGCCGGAGTCTTTGACAGGGCTGATGATGTAGCAGGTATTGGCTGCCGGGAGCTGCGTCAGGCACGGATCTTCAAGAAATGAATCCGGGATTTCGATAAAGATGGAACGCTGCCCGAGCATCGGGAAAATGTTGGTATGTGCGAGGTCACGTATCAGGACTTCGGCGCAAAGATGGAAGAATCGCCGGTTTTTGACGCGAACGGCGGCATGCGCGGTTTTCTGGAGCAGGAACTGGTATCCGACAATTCTCTGTTGGCGGTCAAGGACAGCTTCGCGGCAGATGATGGAAGCCCCGATGTCCTCGATGCTGGATATACCTGCCTGTGGAGGTTGTTGCCGTAAGGGGGGGGGCGGGATCAGCGTGTCGGCATATACGGAGTCGAAGCCTGGAATGAGGGTGTCGTCATGCGTATCGCTTTTTTGGGGCGGTGGCGAATAGTGGAACAGACGGCGGATCAGGCTTGTCAGCATATCGGACACCCCGGTAAACATGCCGGATTATAGGAACATATGCATGTGACAGAACGTGATCCAAGTATCGGGAGCTGGCCTCTTTCGTGACTTAATCGGCAGCTGGCGGCATTCCGGCGCGGCGACGGACACTGTTGAGGTAAGAGATTCCATCGGGAGAGGTGTGATTGCGCATTGCCTTGAACATTGTCTCACCCAGACATTCGATGGTGTCGTGCATGGCGTTGTGGTGGCCGCCCCGGGTTCTGCGCAGCGTCTCGAAAGCGGCCCGGATACCGGGAGGCTGGTCGATAGAGAGTTGTTCTTCCACAGCCAGATGCAGCGACAGATGCAAAAAAGGATTGCTCTGTCCGTGTTCGGGGGGAAACTCCCGGGTCATGGCCTCCGGGCCGGAGAGCAGGGGGTGATATTCGGGGTGTTCGAGCACGATGCCTGCGGCGATGGTTTCGAGCGCGGTAAGAACTCCCTGAGCTTGGTGCTTGCGCCAGGCTTCCGTGAAAAACTCTCGAACTTGCTCGCGGGTTGGGTTAAACATACGGGTGTTGTGTGTTGCTCCAGGCAGCTTTGTCTGTACAGTCACATAAATCGTACACGTAACAGGCCGTGCAATGTGGTTTTTTTGCAGTGCAAACATAACGTCCGTGCAATATTAACAAGTGATGCGCATCAAGCAGGTAGCCGTCAGGCACGATTTTTACGAGCGCGGTTTCAACTTCGCCAACGTCCTTGCCGGGCGCAAGCCCCGTGCGGTTGGCGACGCGGAAGACGTGTCTGTCGACAGCCATGACCGGCTGCCGGAAGAGGGTATTGAGCACGACGTTGGCAGTTTTGCGCCCCACGCCGGGCAGGGCTTCGAGCGCGGCGCGATCAGCGGGGACTTCACCCGCGTGCCGCTCGATCAGCAGGCGGGAGAGCGTAATGACGTTCTTTGCCTTGGCGCGGAAGAAACCGATGGTTTTGATGGATTCGGCCAGTTTCTCCTCGCCCAGCGCGATGACTGCCTGCGGCGTCGGAGCCAGGGCAAACAGGCGGCGGGTTGCCAGGTTGACGCCCCTGTCAGTGGTTTGTGCCGAGAGTACGACCGCGACGAGAAGCTGGTAAGGACTACCATATTCGAGTTCGGTGCACGGATTTGGGGTGCGTTCTGCCAGGCGGCGGAAGAATTCGCGTATCGCTTCCGGTTTCATGGTCGTTTTCAGGCAGCAGGCGGTGCGGATACCGATACTTGCACGGAGGGCTGCGGTTTTTGACTGGCGTGCGCCGCGCGGCGGGCATTGATCGCATTGAAACCGGCAATCAGGCAAGCGAGGACAAAGAATGCGCCGGGTGGCAGGCAGGCGAGCAGAAAGCCCGGATAAGCATCGCCCAAAACATTGATCGATTTCAAGCCCGGGAAAACCATTTCAATGCCCGAAAGCACCGTGCCATTGGCAATCAACTCACGAATCGCGCCGAGCAACGCCAACACCCAGACCAGGCCCATTCCCATCGCAATGCCATCCACGGTCGATTCCAGCACGCCGTTCTTGGCGGCATAAGCTTCGGCGCGGGCGAGCACGATGCAGTTGGTGGTAATGAGCGGAATGAAAATGCCGAGCAGCAGGTACAGGCTGTGAAAATAGGCGTTGAACGCCAGATCGAGCACCGTCACCAGCGCCGCAATGATGAGAATGAACACGGGAATGCGGATCTCGTAGGCGATCCGGTGCCGCAACCTGGAGATGACCAGATTCGAGAGGGCCATTGCCATAACGGTGGCAAGCCCCAGGCTGACGGCGTTGACCATGTTGGTGCTGACGGCGAGGATCGGGCACAGACCGAGGATTTGGGCCAGTCCCGGATTTTGCCGCCACAGGCCGTTGCGCACACTTTCCCGGAGATGTCTGCTTTCACTCATGGGTTGTTCCTTTTCTCCGCATCAAAGCGACTTCCCATTGTGGCATTGAAAAGCGCCCCTCGGTTTGCATTCACCCAGGTGGCGGCACGGCCTACCGCGCGTGTGACGGCGCGGGCGCTGACCGTTGCGCCGGCGGGATAATCGAAATTGCCGCCATCCTTCTTCACTTCCCAGTGCGCAGCGGACATTGTGGCATCCACACCGACAAACTGACTGATCCAGGGTTTTTCCTTCTTTCGATCCTTGGTTGGGTCGATGTAGTCGCCCAGACCCGGCGTTTCGCGGTGCGAGGCGACCCGCGCGCCACCGACGCGGCCCTCGTTGTCCAGCGAGACGATGAGGTCGATACGCCCGCCGTAGCCGTCCGGCGCAAAGGTCTCGAACACCAGCGCCACGGGCACGCCACCGTTGCGGGCACGCCAGACCTTGCCGACGCGGCCTTCATTGTTGATTTCAGCTTCGATCATGTCGGCCAGCAAGGCATTGTCGTAATGCAGGTTCGGCAATACCTCGCCGATGAGGAGCATCTGTTGCTGTTCGACGGCGGCGCGGATGCGGTCGCGCGTCACCTCGTACGTGAACGCCATAAGTGAGGTGAAGGGGAGCGTGAAGGCAAACAGGCTGAAAGCCGAAACCAGCGCACGGGACAGCGCGTGCCGCAATCTTGCCAGACCGAATGGACGGGAGGAGGAAGGAAAGGACGATTCCGGGAGCGCGGGATCGGGAGATGTCATGGTCGGCTGTCCTTGCGCTGGCCGACAGGAACAGGTTGGGTTGCGTGGTTAATCAGCGGCACGCAAATGTTCATCAGCAACACGGCAAAGGCAATACCATCGGGGTATATGCCGAAAGTGCGTATGACCCAGGCGATGATTCCAGCCCCGGCAGCAAAAATGAATTTGCCGAGCGGGGAGCTTGTCCCCGTGACCGGATCGGTGACGATAAAAAAGGCTGCAAGCATTGTCCCGCCGCTGGCGAAATGAAAGAGCGGGGAGGGAAAATTATTCGGCGCGGCGAGCCAGAATACGCCAGCCATCAACCCCATGCCGGCGATGAAACCGAACGGCAGATGCCAGGTGATGACGCGGCGCACAAGCAAAAAGAGGCCGCCGGCAAGATAACCTGCCGCGATCCATTCCCATCCTCGCCCACCGGCGAAACCGAAAGTCCCGGTACCGGAACCAAGAATGGAGCGGACATCGTTCTGGTTGCGCAATCCGGTGCGCATGGCATCCAGGGCCGTCGCGCCGGTGATGCCGTCGATTTCGCGGCTGCCGCCAAGGATCAGGTGTAACTGGGTGGCGAAGTCGACGCCGTCGATGGAAGGCCATTGCGACATCAGCGCAGGATAGGCGACGATCACTGCGCAATAGGCGGCCATTGCCGGATTGAACGGGTTTTGCCCGATGCCGCCATACAGGTGCTTGGCTCCGACGATGGCGACCAGCACGCCCGTCATGGTCAGCCACCAAGGGACGATGGAAGGCAATATGAGCGCGATGAGCCAGGCCGTGACGATCGCCGAACCATCGCTGAGCGCGATCCATAGCGGACGCTTGCGCAGCCGGAGCATCAATGCCTCGGAGGCCAGCGCCGTCGCGGTGGCAATGGCGAGATTGACCAAAATGCCCGCGCCGGCTTGCCACACATAGACAACGATGCCGGGCAGGAGCGCGACCAGCACGGTCATCATCACGCGCTGCACGCTGGCGGGTCGTCGGATATGTGGAGAACTCATTTTTGATGGTCTTGCTCGGCGTTGTCCTGGGCTGGGGGTTGGGTCCTGGCACGCTCCACGGCATCGGCGATCAGCGCAGCGTTGCCCCCGGCGGCAGCTTTTGCACGGGTTTCGGCGGCCTTGGCAGCCAGACGCGCGGCCTTTTCGGATTTTTCACGCTCCAGCCGGAGGCTGCGGAATTCAAACCGCGTCCTGGCCTGGTCGGCGGCTTTTTGTTCTTCGTCGCGGGCACGGATTTCACTTCTTGCGAAGCGGAAATAGTCGACGAGCGGAATATGGGCCGGGCACACATAGGCACAGCAACCACACTCCATACAGCCGAAGATATGATGGCGCCTGGCGCTGTCAAGATTTTTCGTGCGGCTGGCCCAGTACATTTCGAACGGCTGTAATCCGGTTGGGCAGACATCCACGCAATCGCCGCAACGGATGCAGGGTTGTTCCGGCGCCGATGGCGGGAAGAGTTCATTCGAGGCGGCAATGAGGCAATTGCAGCCCTTGATGACCGGCGCATCAAGGCTTGGCAGGGCAAAGCCCATCATCGGCCCGCCCATCAGAACGCGGGTCGTGTCGGGTTTTACCCCGCAGAACGCAAGCAGATCGGCGATCGACATCCCAAACAGTACCTCGTAATTGCCTGGGCGCTCGACGTTGCCGGTTACGGTGACGATACGCGACACCATCGGCTCGCCATGCAACAGGGCACGGCACACCGCGTGCGCGGTCGCAACGTTGAAACACTGCGTGCCGTACTTGGTGACACGTTCGTTGGGAGGTATCTTGACGCCGGTGAGTACCTGGATGAGTTGCTTTCTTTCTCCGGTCGGATAGCGTGTCGGCACGGCAACGACATTCATTTTGCCCGCGCCCGGACACTTGCGCGTGACAGGCTCCATGTTGCGCACGGCGGCGCGCATGGCGGCGATGGCCTCGGGCTTGTTGTCCTCTATACCGATCAGCGTTTGCCGTGCGCCGGTCAAAAGTGCCAAGATCGCCGATCCGGTCACGACGTTGGCAGCGCGTTCGCGCATCAGGCGGTCGTCGCAGGTTATCCACGGCTCACATTCCGCGCCGTTGATAATCATTGTTTTGATGTTGCTCCTGGCCTTGAGATGGCTTGGAAAAACCGCGCCGCCCATGCCGACGATGCCGCTTGCCTGGATGCGGAGAATCAATTCGTCGCGGTCTGCCGTGGCGGGATCGAGCGGCTCATACGTGATCCAGCGTTCTTCCCCGTCCGGCTCGATCACGATGGCCTGCGAGGACAGCCCGGACGGATGCGCCATCGGGTAATACCCGATTTCCGTCACCGTACCCGAAGTCGGCGCGTGAATGGCCGTGCCATCCGCGCCCTCGGCCTCGCCGATGCACTGGCCCTTCAATACCCTGTCGCCGACGGTGACGATCGTTCTTGCCGATCCCTGGCTGCCCTGGATGAGCAAGACCGCCAGCCGTGGCGGCAGCGGAACGTGCCGGATCGGAGATTCGGAGGATTCCTTCTTGTGGGAATCGGGCTTGACACCCCCCCGAGGATTGAAGATCCTTGCTTTCATGTGAAGACCCCGAGTCCTGTCACCGGGTATTTCCAACGCCAGTTCTGCGGCGTGCGCGGCTCTTCAATCAGAGCGATGCAATCGACAGGGCAGGGCGGCAAGCACAGTTCGCAGCCCGTGCAATAACAGCTTACAACAGTGTGCATCTGCTTGGCCGAACCGATGATCGCGTCGACCGGGCACGCCTGGATGCACAGCGTGCAGCCAATACAGGTCTGCTCGTCGATGAGCGCCACAATTTTCAGCTTTTCGGCCGGGGCGCCACGTGGCTTGAATTCACGTCCGAGCAATTCCGCCAGCTTTCGTGCACCGTCATCGCCGCCCGGCGTGCACAGGTTAATCTCGGCCTCGCCGCTGGCAATGGCTTCGGCGTAAGGCTTGCAGCCCGGATAACCGCACTGGGCGCACTGGGTTTGCGGCAAGATGGCGTCGATCTGTTCGGCCAGCGGATTTCCCTCGACCTTGAAATAAACAGCGGCACAGCCCAGCGCCGCGCCGAGCACGAGGGCTATACCTGTCATGACAAAAAGAGCGGCGAGCATCAGTCTGGAAAAATGAAAAGATCGGAAAGCAGGGCAGCGCAGCGTGGTTTCAGTGGTGAAAACGATCCAGTCCGGCGAAACCCATGAAAGCAAGGCTCATGAAACCGGCGGTCATCATGGCAATGGGCACACCCCGGAACGCCAATGGGACATCGGCGCCGTCGATCCGTTCGCGGATACCGGCGAACAGAATCAGGGCAAAAGTAAAACCAACAGCGGAACCGAACCCGAAAAGCAAAGACTCGAGCAGCCCGTAACCGAAATTCGCGCTCAACAGGGGAATGCCAAGCACGGCGCAATTAGTGGTAATCAGCGGCAAGAAAATGCCGAGCACCTGCTGCAACGCCGGACTGGTCTTGTGAATGATTAATTCCGTGATCTGCACGATGCCCGCAATCATGACGATGAACGCCAATGTGCGCAGATAGGAGAGATTGAACGGCGTCAACAGGTAATTGTCGATGAGATAACACGTCCCCGAAGCCAGCGTGAGCACGAAGGTTGTCGCCATGCCCATGCCGATGGCAGTGTCGAGCTTCTTCGACGTTCCCATGAATGGGCAAAGCCCGAGAATGCGGACAAAAACGACGTTATTGACAAGAACTGCGCCGAGGACGACAAAGAGGTAACTCATTCGAGAAAAATCAATGCCGAAAATCAAGGATTCATCATTGTACAGAAACTATGCAAGTACGTCCGTTGCCTCAACACATTCGCGGACGAGGCCGGGGCCACGGAAAACGAGGCCGCTCATCAACTGCACCAGCGATGCTCCGGCTTCAAGTTTCGCGCATGCGCCCGCCCCATCGAGCACCCCCCCCGCCGCGATGATCGGCACCTCGCCCGCCAGTTCCCGCGCGAGCTGGCGTACCACCGCGGTTGAAGCCTCCAGCAATGGCTCGCCTGACAGCCCGCCTGCCTGATCCGCGTGCCGTACCCCCTCTACCTTGTCACGGGTGAGCGTGGTATTAGTGGCGATCACGGCGTCGATACGATGACGGCGCAGGGCATCGGCAATATCCGAGATCCCCGCCGCGTCGAGGTCTGGCGCAATCTTCAGCGCCAGCGGCACATAACGGCCATGATGCTCGGCCAGCCGGTGCCGGGCCTCCTTGAGGCGGGCGAGCAGAGGGTCGAGTTCGGAAGCGCCCTGCAACTGGCGAAGACTCTTTGTATTGGGGGAAGAAATATTGACCGCCACATAGCTCGCCACCGCGTACACCTTCTCGAGGGCCACAAGATAGTCATCGGTGGCGCGCTCCATCGGAGTGTCGGCATTCTTGCCGATGTTGATGCCGAGGATACCCTTGTATTTGGACGTGCGCACATTGGCGACAAGCGCGTCGACCCCCTGGTTGTTGAAACCCATGCGGTTGATGATGGCTCGGGCTTTCGGCAGCCGGAACATGCGCGGGCGAGGATTTCCTGGCTGCGCGCGCGGCGTGACCGTACCGATTTCAAGAAAACCGAAACCCATCAATGCCAAACCGTCAATGGCCTCGCCGTTCTTGTCGAGTCCGGCGGCAAGCCCGATGCGGTTTGGAAAGGCGAGTCCCATAACCTCGACCGGGTTGGCGGCGCGTGGCCGACCGGCAGGTAACAGACGGCCCGCCACGCGCAGGGCGGCAATGGCAGTCTCGTGCGCGGTTTCAGGGTCGAGCGAGAACAGGAAAGGGCGAACCAGATCGTAAAGCATGTAACAATTGTAATGGCTGGCGCCAGAGGGTACGATACTTATGCATGAAAAGAAGAAAAGCAATAAAAAAACCGCGATTTTTAGCATTTACCCATTTTTACCCATGTACCAACCTTGCAGGGCGACCTGATGAAGTGCTCAATAAATGTGAATGCGCTTTTATTATAGAATTGTTGTATGAGCGTCGTGTGAGAATGTAGCAATTGTAATGGCTGGCGCCAGAGGGTACGATGCTTATGCTTGGAAAGAAGAAAAGCAATAAAAAACAACTGTGATTTTTGACATTTATCCGTTTTTACCTATGTACTAACCTTGCAGTACGATCTGATGAAGTGCTTAATAAATGTGAATGCACTTTCATTATAAAATCGTTGTATGAGTGTCGTGTGAGCAAGACGCAAACATGACGTAAGGGTAAGGAAGCCAGAATGAACGAAGCCCGCCAGTTGGTCATGGCAGTGGACGATAACCCTGTCAACCTGATGATTAGCAAGGAGACCCTGTCCGATACTTATAGTGTAATGACAGTTCCTTCAGCTTCAAAAATGTTTGAACTGCTGGTGCGCTATACACCGAATTTGATCTTGCTGGATGTTGATATGCCTGAAATAAATGGATATGAGGCAATCAAAATACTTAAAGATGACCCGAAGATGAAGAATATTCCGGTTATCTTCCTGACAGCCATGAATAACTCCGATAGTGAGCTTCAGGGGTTGAGTTTGGGAGCCATTGACTATATAACCAAACCATTTTCAGCAGCGTTGCTGAAAAAACGGATCGAAGTGCATATATTGGTAGAGACACAGAAAAAAGCATTGCAAAATTACAATGAAGATTTGCAAAGAATGGTAGATATCAAGACACGAATCATACTAAAACTACAAAATAAAGTTTTACAAGCAATGGCAGAACTGGTAGAAGGTCGAGATATCTTGACGGGGAATCATATTGAACGAACACAAGTCTGTCTGAGCGTATTGTTATCCAATATGTTTGCAAATAATATTTATCAAGAACAAACAAAAGAGTGGAATGTCGGATTGTTACTCCAATCCTCATTATTACATGATATAGGAAAAATCGCTATTCACGATAATATTCTTAAAAAGCCTGGAAAATTGACGAAAGAAGAATTCGATGAAATGAAGAAACATGTTTTATATGGTGTCAGTTTTATAGAAAGACTGGAAGAAAGTGAAGAGGATAGTCTTTTTTTAGAATATGCAAAAATTTTTATCAAATTTCACCATGAAAGATGGGATGGTTCTGGCTACCCAAATAATCTTATAGCTACGGAAGTCCCGTTGCTTGGACGTCTGATGGCAATTGTTGATGTTTATGAAGCCTTGGTTTCCGCGCGTTGTTATAAGGCGGCGTTAGATCATGAAACGGCGGTCAGTGTTATTCTGCAAGGTAGAGGGACAGCTTTTGAACCGGCTTTGATTGATCTGTTTGTACAATGTTCGGATCAATTGTCATTGTCTATGTCGTCTGATAGAAAAATAGATGATAAAAGTCATTCGCTTTTCAATATCATGCCGATTAAATTTTAAAATGGACAAAGACTCCCTAACAATAACGCCCAATATTTCAGCTAGGCATTTTTTTGTTGTGAATCCTGTATGCTTTGATAGCAGTTTAAAAATGGAAGCTATGATTGCAGAAATTCATCGATTTTTCAATGATTCGGACAATTCACCTCTGTACAAGCAATCAGGTTATGCTGTTCATACCTCACGTTTTCCGCGTGATGCTATTTATGCAATACAGCGGTATGCGAAAGCTGTTCCTTCAGGATATCCACTCAGAGTATATGCCGTGGGAGGAGACGGTACATTATTCGATTGTTTGAATGGTGTCGTAGGGTTACCAAATGTGGAATTAGGCATCATACCTCATGGAAAGAAAAACAGTTTATATCGTATTTTCGGAGAAAATAATAAAGATGCTTTCAATTCACTAGAAGTTCAGACCAGAGCGCCTTCTGTCACAATGGATGCTCTATATTGTGGCAGTAACTATGCCTTGAACCATTGTTTGATTGGTCTGGAGGCATTGTTTCATGCCGGTGGTCTGACAGTAAAAATACCCACTTTTTTGGATCGATATATGTCTGTTTTTTCCAGAACCCTAAATATCGCTTCACTGTATTTTACAGGCGTTATTAATTCTGAAATACTCAAACAAAATTATCGTTTTTGGGTAGACAGCGAGAATTTGAGTGGAGCATATGCGTTCATTAATATTGTTAATAAACCGTATTATGCGGATAGCAATAAGATCGCTATCTCAGAAGCAAATCCAACTGACGGCTGTCTGGATGTGTTGGCATGTGGTGAAATAAATGCGCTGAACAGTTATAGCATATTGAATAAGTACATAAATGGACATCATGCGAGGTACCCAAACTTATTTACATATCGGCGCGCGAAAAAAGTTTTTGTGTCATCCAGTCAGCCGCTCATACTCGATTTGGACGGAGAAATTTTTTATGATAAATACATTTCCATGGAAATCAAGCCTGAAGTAGTGCGCATCATTGTTCCAACTCAAGTGCGGCAGGAGTAAAAATACTATAATGACACTCACCAATATTAGAGTATCAGGTCGTATTGAGAACGAGCTTTGGTATAATGTGTTTATTGTTGCATTCCTCTACTCGATATTTGTTGCTATCGTTGCTCTCTGTGCAATGTATAGCTCCCTGTTGTATTTTTCCGTTTTTGTATATCTGTCCGTTGCGACATCAATATTATTGAGGGCGCTAATATGGAGGATATAGTAATTATTAAAGAAATAGTAATTTTATTATTGATTATTATTTTTATAATAATTTTGTTCTTAATGCTGGTTCGTTTTGCCACGAATAGAAATGAGCGATCATCTAAGGCAGAGAATGCCTTTTCTGCATTGATGAAGGCAACGTCTAATATTCTTGCCTTGGTTGATAATATGAATCGTGTGACTTATATTAGCGAGCCAATGGCAAAATTAGCTCATATTGAGAATGTTGAGATGGCCGTGGGTCGCCCATTGATTGATCTTTTCCATCGAATGAATATGAAGTTGATGGTGGGTGAGGTTTTCGACAGATCAGGTTATTACAATGATACTATTGAAGTAAATGAAGACGGAAAATCGTGGTATTTCAAAATTGTATCCAATCAATTTATGGAAGATCCCACTGATGATGGCAACGCAGGGCTGGGAGGTAAATTCATCGATATCAGTGATGTGACCACTTTGGTTAAAGCTAGGATTGAAGCGGAACAAGCCAATCGCTCGAAGACTATGTTTCTAGCCCGGATGTCTCACGAAATTCGCACGCCAATGAATGCTATTATTGGTATGAGTGAATTGATTTTACGCCAGAATGATATGTCTGATAATGTGCGTTCTTATACGGCAGACCTGAAGCAAGCCGGGGAAAATTTATTGACTATTATCAATGATATTCTTGATTTTTCAAAAATAGAATCAGGGAAACTGGAGCTTATACCAGCAAAATACGAACTGAGTTCTTTGTTGAATGATGTGGTTACAATAACAAAAATACGTTTGATGGAAAAGCCAATACGGTTTCATATTTTCGTTGATAGTAATTTACCGGCTAATCTGATTGGTGATGAATCACGTGTTCGGCAGATACTACTAAATCTGTTGACTAATGCTATAAAATACACAAAAAAGGGGTGTATTACCCTTCACATAGATGGCGAGACAATGGAGCAAGGAAAATACAAAATACTGTGCAAGATAAAAGATACAGGTGTTGGCATTAAAAATGGGGATTTAGAAAATATTTTTAACGATTTTGTACGTGTCGGTTCTTTTGATAACAAAGGTATAGAAGGGACGGGATTGGGGCTTTCAATTTCCCGTAATCTTAGTCGACTGATGGGAGGGGATATAAGAGTCGAGAGTGATTTTGGTAAAGGAACGACGTTTAATTTTACATTCATACAAGGTGTTGATGATTACCATTGTTTTGCAAAAGTTATTGACTCAGAAACAAAAAGTGTTCTGTTGTTTGAACCGCATCGTCAATTCGCAAATTCTATTTATATGACTATTGACAACTTAGGAGTGTCTTGCACCCAAATTCAGTCTCTTGAGAATCTTGTGGATGAATTGTCGAAGCGCAAATACGACTTTGTTTTCGTGCCCCGTTATTTGCTGGCGGAAATAACCGCCGAAGTGCAACGGCTTGCGCCAGATTCCATGCTGGTGATTTTTGGCGCAGATCATGGAGAGCATCAACCCATACCACGCACGCGCACGCTGTCCCTGCCCATTTATGCGCTAAATGTTGCTAACGTTTTGAATGGTTTGTCCTGTTCGCATCGTTATGCCCGTTCAACCGTGGACGGAATCCGTTTTGTTTTGCCGGGTGCGAGAGTCTTGATTGTGGATGATCTTGCCGTCAATTTGCGCGTGGCACAGGGGCTGATGGCTATCTATGAGATTCAGGTCGACTGTGCCGAAAACGGGCATAAGGCCATTGAAAAAGTACAGAATCAACAGTATGACATTATTTTTATGGATCACATGATGCCGGATATGGACGGCATGGAAGCAACTGCCGCTATTCGCGTATTGGAAGGCGAGTATTTTAAAAGTGTGCCTATCATTGCATTGACGGCTAATGCCATTTTTGGAATGCGTGAGATGTTCCTTGAGAATGGTTTCAATGATTTTCTTTCTAAGCCGATTGAAATCAATAAGCTGAATGAAATTCTCAAAAAATGGGTTCCCAAGGAAAAACGTCGAATTGCATCGGTGCTAGTGGAAAAATCAAACGGCAACAATCAGTGTGCCAGCGAGAGTTTGCAAAACATTGAAGGTGTGGATGTTTCTGTTGGTCTGTTACGTGTTGCTGGTTCCGAAACAGTTTACCGAAATCTCCTTGGTGTTTTCGTACATGATGCCAAGCAGCGTCTTGCGTTATTGGAGAAGCCAACGTCCGATAATTTGAGAGCATTTACTACACATATTCATGCCTTAAAAAGCGCTTTGGCCAATATTGGTGCGCTGACGTTGTCGGAATCGTCGGCTTTGTTGGAAGCTGCTGGTCATCGGGGGGATATGTCGTTTATTATTGAACATCTGGATAGTTTTCGTACCGGTTTGTCTTCTCTGAGCGCACAAATAGACAAAGTGATTTCAAAGACTTCTTCCCGTGCAGTAATTCGGAAAAGCGAAGAAGAAGTCGTCGATGTGCGTTGGAGTCAGGAGATTATCCGGTTGAGGGCCGCCTTGAAGGCAGGAAACATTGACGGCATTAATGAGTCCATAACGGTTTTGCGTTCTCTGCCGTTAGCGCTGGATGGAGAGCAGTATGCCTTGGTCTCGAAAGTGAGTGGATTGGTGTTGATCTCGGAATTCGAACAAGTCTTGCAGGTGATCGAGGCAATGTAGAACCGTAAAGGCGAAAGGTTTTTCGCCTTTGCATACAGATTGGTCGGGTAATACCCCCATTTTTAGTGGGATACGGAAAAAGAATGCTTACGCCGTAGTGACGAAAATTTCACGGAATAGCGTGCAAGCAGCTTGGTTGTTTTGCACTGGCTGCATGAGCAATCAGCATCCTTACGTCCCGCACTGTGTAAAAATGCGGGACGTTGCCACTTTTTTCTTGGCCGCGCTTACAGTGCTGCTTCTATGCGCTGCCTGCGCGTGACTGCACCCACAATGCCAAGCCCTGCCAGCAGCATTACCCAGGTTTCGGGTTCGGGGATGGGGCTATGCACCTCGAAAATGTATCGCCCGGCTACGTCGGAATTCAAACTGTTGGACACTAGCGCGTTTGGTTGGCCATCGTGGAAGTATCCTGGGTATACAGAAAAATGCGGAAAAGACAACCTCTCGGACTGATCGGGTTCGTTATTGACCAACATGGAGAAACCGATGAAATCCGGCCCTTGCCAATCCCACTGAATAGAATCGTAGTTGAAGATGATGTCGAAGTCTCCTGTGGCGCGACCCGCACCATCGGAGCGATCAACAAGAATGAGTTGAAAATTGTTACGCTCAGAACCGGTATAACCCGTCCCTGTCTCGGTATCAAACCAGTTTGGATCGGGAGAGATATCAACCCAGTTTACGCCAAAGGCCCTGTTCCCATCATATGTTCCGGTTCCATAAGTCATCGTGCCGCTATATCCGGCGATATCGAAGAAAGGGCTTATATCCATGTATACATGAGTACCGGACTGCATACTGATGGAGAACGACATGAACCCACGTGACGAGATATATATTTGCTCGGAGATGATGTCATCAGGACTGGCTGCCAGGATAGGAAACCCAATGGTTTCGTAGGAAATCACCTGGTCGGCAGACACAGCAGTGTGCGAATCAAACCCCGGCACCATTGCAGCCGCAGAAGCGCTACCCGAAACGACAAAGCCAGCGGCAAGCGCGGCAAGCAGTTTTGCGTGAGATAACATGTGACTTCTCCTGTGAATGGTTTTTATGACAGCAGATGTAGCAGCGATAACTATAATTGAATTTTGTCCGACATTTCCAAGCTGGCTGTAAAAAATCGGCATTTATCGCCATAACAAAAAAATTTCCTTATTTTTCAAATGGTTGTGCGCCTGCTTGCAAAGCGGGCCAGTTGTGTGATTCCGCAAACAAGCAATAAACATCAGTACATGGGTTCGTTATGCATGTAATTTCCGAAAAGTTTTGGGGGTATTTTTGAAACATCGCAATCAGAAACCGTGCAACCATGCACGTTTCACTTGATAGTTCGATTGAGTGCCCGGTTGCCGATGTCACGGCGGTACTGCATACCGGCGAAGGAAATCGTTTCGATGAGTTCATAGGCCCGTTTCTGCGCGGCACGGACATTCACACCCAGTGCCGTGACGCAAAGCACGCGCCCTCCCGCGGTGACGATCTTGTTGGTTTTGTTGAGCGCGGTGCCTGCGTGAAAAACATGGGCATCCTCACCGAAGGAATTATCGGGGGGCAGCCCCTTGATGATGTTGCCCGTGCGCGGGACGTCTGGATATTTGGCCGAGGCCAGTACTACGCCGAGCGCGACGTTCAGATCCCATTCAGCCTCGATTTTGTCGAGCTTGCCATCGACCCCATGTTCCAGGAGTTTCAGAAAGTCGGTTTTCAGGCGCATCAAGATCGGCTGGGCTTCGGGGTCGCCCAGACGGCAGTTGAATTCCAGGGTCTTGATGCTGCCATCCTTGCAGAGCATCAAGCCAGCGTAAAGGAAACCGGTATATGGCATACCTTCGCGCAGCATGCCTTTGATGGCGGGGTTGATGATTTCGCGCATGATTCTGGCGCGCACGCCCGGCGTGACAGCCGGGGCGGGGGAGTATGCGCCCATGCCGCCAGTGTTGGGGCCGGTGTCGCCGTCGCCGATGCGTTTATGGTCCTGGCTGGTGGCAAGCGGCAGTACGTTGCTGCCATCGGCCATGACGATGAAACTGACTTCTTCGCCATCGAGAAATTCTTCGATCACGATCCTTGAACCGGCATCGCCGAATCTGTTTTCGGCGAGCATGTCGTCGATGGCCGCGTGCGCCTCTTTCAGCGTTTGAGCAACAACGACTCCCTTGCCGGCTGCGAGGCCGTCGGCCTTGATGACGATGGGGGCACCGTGTTTTTCCACGTAGGCGCGCGCGGCGGTTGCGTCTGTGAAAGTCTCGAAAACGGCAGTCGGTATGCTATGCCGCGCCATGAACTGCTTGGCAAAGTCCTTGGAGGATTCGAGTTGGGCGGCAGCCTTGGTGGGGCCGAATATCCTCAACCCACGTGCGCGGAAAATATCGACGATACCGGCTGCCAGCGGCGCTTCGGGGCCGACGACGGTCAGGAGGATCTTGTTGTTGGCGGCAAATTCCGCGAGTTCGTGCGGATCGGTGATCGGCAGGTTTTCCAGTTCGCGTTCGGCGGCAGTGCCGGCGTTTCCAGGCGCGACATAGATTTTCTGCAAGTTGCGCGTCCGTGCCAGACACCATGCAATAGCGTGTTCACGTCCGCCGGAACCGATGACGAGGAGTTTCATGGTTTCTTTGTCTGTTGTTGAGGAATGAAGGTTCTGGATAACAGGAAGTCAGTGCCGGAAATGACGGATGCCCGTAAACACCATCGCCAGCCCGTGTTCGTTGGCTGCGGCGATGACTTCTTCGTCGCGTACCGAGCCGCCGGGTTGAATGACGGCGGCGGCGCCCGCTGCGGCGAGCACGTCCACGCCGTCGCGGAAGGGGAAGAAGGCGTCCGACGCCACTACGGAGCCCGCGAGCGCCAGCCCGGCGTTACCCGCCTTGATACTGGCGATACGGCTGGAATCGACGCGGCTCATCTGGCCCGCGCCCACGCCCAAGGTCATGCCGTTGCCGCAGAAGACGATGGCGTTGGATTTGACGAATCTGGCGACGCGCCAGGCAAAGAGAAGATCCTTGATTTGCGCGTGGGTCGGCGCTTTTTGGGTGGCCACTTTCAGTTTTTCCGGCGTGACGTTGAATGCATCCGGCGTCTGCGCAAGCAGGCCGCCGCCAACACGCTTGAATTCCAGGGCGTGCTGGCCGGTTGCGAGAGGGACTTCCAGTATGCGCAGGTTTTGTTTTGATTGCAGCAATGCCTTGGCGGTTGCGGTGAAGGCGGGGGCGATCAAGACCTCGACGAAGTGCGTCCTCGCGTTCATGGCTTCTACCACGTCGGCATCGACCATGCCGTTGAAAGCGATGATGCCGCCGAAGGCGGAGGAGGGATCGGTCTGGAATGCTTTTTCGTAGGCATCGAACAGGCTGGAGGCAATGGCAACGCCGCAGGGGTTGGCGTGTTTGACGATGACGCAGGCGGGTTCCGGGAAAGTTTTGACGCATTCCCAGGCGGCGTCGGAATCGGCGATATTGTTGTAGGAGAGTTCTTTGCCCTGCAATTGCCGATAGGCGGCGATGCTGCCTGCGGGCGCTTTTGGCTCCCGGTAGAAAGCGGCTTCCTGGTGCGGATTTTCGCCATAGCGCAGGGTTTCCGCGCGGTCGAAGGCCAGATGCAGGCGTTCGGGAAAAATCGTTGGAGCCGGGGCAGGGACTTCAGGGGAGGTTTCGATGCCTTCGGGTACGCCGGTCAGCCAGTTGGCAATCATGCTGTCGTAACGGGCGGTGTGGGTGAAAGCTTTCTTGGCGAGGGCGAAACGGGTGGCAAGCCGCAGCGCGCATCCGTTGGCCTGCATTTCCGCCAGAACGGGGGCGTAATCCGCCGGATCGGTGACGATGGCTACCCCGGCGTAATTTTTGGCGGCGGAGCGCACCATCGCCGGGCCGCCGATGTCGATGTTCTCAATGGCGTTTTCCAGCGTGACGCCGGGTCGAGCGATGGTTTCCTTGAACGGGTAGAGATTGACGCACACGAAGTCGATCATTGGAATGTTGTGCGCGTCGAGCGTCGCCATGTGCTCCGGCAGGTCGCGGCGGGCGAGAATGCCTCCGTGCACTTTCGGGTGCAGGGTTTTCAGCCGGCCATCGAGCATTTCGGGAAAGCCGGTGTAGTCACCGATGTCGGTGACGGCAAGGCCCGCGCCTTTCAGGAGCCGGGCGGTACCACCGGTGGAAAGCAGTTTGACTCCAAGGGCGGCGAGTCCTTGAGCGAATTCGAGGATGCCTTGTTTATCGGAGACAGAAATCAGGGCTTGGGCAATTTTCATCTTGGCAAGATACGAGAAAGAACCCGTCTGGCCGTGATGGCCGGACGGGGCTGGCAGGGGTTAGAGCAGGTCGTAATCAGTCAATTTGCGGCGCAAGGTATTGCGGTTGATGCCCAGCAAACGGGCGGCGGTGCTCTGGTTGCCGTTGGCACGCTCAAGCACGAATCGGAGCATGGGCTTTTCGACGCATTTCATGACCATGTCGTAAACAGGCATGGGGCTTTCACCATCAAGATCATTGAAATACTGTTCCAGGGCACGGACTACAACATCGGCGATTCCATTGTCGGCGCAAGGGTTCATGCGGCTAGTTCCCGTAATGTGTCAGCAGATACGTTCATTGCATGGTTATCAAGGTGATCGCTGGTTTCAGCCAGGCGGCCAAAGAATTTGTCAATGGCCGTACCTTGGGCGTTTGGGTCGTCAAGCTGGTTCATGGCGTGCCGGAAAGCGGATGATCCGGCAATGCCCTTGGTGTACCAAGCGATGTGTTTGCGCGCGATCTTCACTCCGGTTTCCATGCCGTAGAAAGCGTGAATGTCGGCCAGGTGCGCACGGCAGATTTGATGGATCTCGCTCACCGGCGGTGCGGGCAAAGATTTGCCGGTCGAAAGAAAATGTTCGATTTCACGGAAAATCCAGGGCCGTCCCTGGGCGGCGCGCCCGATCATCAGGCCGTCCGCGCCGGTATGGTCAAGAACGTAACGGGCCTTTTCGGGTGAATGGATGTCGCCGTTGGCAATCACCGGGATACTGACCCGGCGAACGACCTCGGCGATGGTATCGTACTCGGCCTCACCCATGTATTGATCGGCGCGGGTGCGGCCATGGACGGCGAGCGCGCGCACGCCACAATCCTCGGCGATGCGGGCGATGGCAACGGCGTTTTTGTTGGCGCGGTTCCAGCCTGTGCGGATCTTGAGCGTGACCGGCGTATCGGGCACGGCCCGCACCACGGCATCAAGAATGCGGGAAACAAGAGCCTCATCCTGCATGAGGGCCGAGCCCGCCATGACATTACAAACCTTTCTGGCCGGGCAACCCATGTTGATATCGATGATCTGTGCGCCGCGCTCGGCGTTATGGCGTGCGGCTTCGGCCAACATTGCGGGATCGGCCCCGGCAATCTGCACCGAGACCGGCCCCGGTTCTCCTGTGTGGTCGGCGCGGCGGCGGGTCTTGGCGCTGCCATAGAGCAGGGAATTGGAAGTGACCATCTCGGAGACCGCCAACCCCGCGCCCATACGCTTGCACAATGTACGGAAAGGGCGATCGGTGACCCCGGCCATGGGGGCGACGAAAAGGTTGTTGCGCAGGGTGAAACCGATGTACTGCATGGGAAAGTGCCACAAAAATGAGCGGGTATTCTACCCCATGCACTCCGTGCGAAACGGGCCGGGCAGGGATAAAAATACGGACTCTTCCATCCCGGGCACAAACGGGTTGCCGCAACGCCCACAGCACGGCATTAACCACTCGGGCAACCGTTGGAAAAGACTCGCGATAGATATCATGATGTATTTGCAGCATGATGCAATTTCGCCGTGATGCTGTTTTTTTAGAGGATCCCATGCGCACGACCATCGACATCCCCGAACGCGAACATGCGCTGTACACCAGTCTGGCGCACACGCAGCGCACGAGCTTCAGCAAGCTGTTGCTGGATCTTGCCAGGCGTGGTCTGGAATCGCCCAACCGCGTCGCCGACACTGTGTCCGCGTATCAGGTCGATCCACAGACTGGCCTTGGCGTGTTCCGATCCGGCAGGCCGGTCTTGCTCGACGACGTCAAGGCGCTCGAAGACGATGACGATTCGTCCGCACGCGAGGCGTCATGAGCGTGCGCCTGCCGGATGCCAATGTACTGACTGCTTTGTTTGACGCCGATCACGTGCATCACGATGTTGCCGAATTGATCCCCGCGTCAATCACCTCGGCCTGACTCCAATGCGGCGCGAAGTGCCAAATGTTTTTATCCTCGGTCTCAATACCGATAATGTTCCGCCTTGTACGGCCCCTCTGTCGGCACGCCGATGTACGCGGCCTGCTCCGGCCTGAGTGTGGTGAGGTGTGCGCCGATTTTCTTCAGATGGAGCCGCGCGACCGTTTCATCCAGTTTCTTGGGCAGGGTGTAGACGTTGATCGGGTATTCCGCTGTTTTGGCGAATAATTCGATTTGTGCCAATGTCTGGTTGGCAAAGGAATTGCTCATTACGAAACTCGGATGGCCGGTTGCGCAGCCGAGGTTAACGAGCCGTCCTTCGGCGAGCAGGATGATGCGTTTGCCGTCAGGAAAAATGATGTGATCGACTTGCGGTTTGATGTTTTCCCACCGGTATTGCCGCAGGCTTGCCACATCGATCTCGGAATCGAAGTGGCCGATGTTGCAGACGATGCTGTTCATCTTCATTGCCTGCATGTGCGCATGGGTGATGACGCGCACGTTGCCGGTGGCGGTGACGAAAATGTCGGCCAGGGCAGCGGCTTCGTCCATGTTGACTACGCGATAGCCTTCCATCGCGGCCTGCAGGGCGCAGATGGGGTCAATTTCTGTTACCCAGACCGTTGCGCCGAGGCCCTTGAGCGATTGGGCGCATCCCTTGCCGACATCGCCGTAGCCGAGCACGACGGCAATCTTGCCCGCGATCATGACATCGGTGGCGCGTTTGATGCCGTCGACCAGTGATTCGCGGCAGCCATAGAGGTTGTCGAACTTGGATTTCGTCACCGAATCGTTGACGTTGATGGCGGGAAAGCGCAGTTCGCCCCGTGCGTGCATCTGGTAGAGGCGGTGCACGCCGGTGGTGGTTTCCTCGGTCACGCCCCGGATGTGGGCAATGCGCGTGGAGTACCACGCGGGGTCGGTTTTCAATTTTGATTGAATAGCGGCGAAAAGGGCTTTTTCTTCTTCGCAGGTGGGCGTTGAGAGCACGGAAGCGTCTTTTTCCGCCTTGATGCCCAGGTGCAACAGCAGGGTGGCGTCCCCGCCGTCATCCAGGATCATGTTGGAATAGCCGCCGTCGGGCCATTCGAAAATGCGGTGGGTATAGTCCCAATAGTCAGCGAGGCTTTCCCCCTTGATGGCAAAGACGGGAATGCCGCACGCGGCGATGGCAGCCGCGGCGTGATCCTGGGTGGAGAAAATGTTGCAGGACGCCCAGCGTACCTCTGCCCCCAGTGCTTTGAGTGTTTCGATCAGCACGGCGGTCTGGATGGTCATGTGCAGCGAGCCGGTGATGCGTGCGCCCTTGAGCGGCACGCTTTTGGCAAATTCTTCGCGGATGGCCATCAGACCCGGCATTTCGGTTTCGGCAATGGCGATTTCCTTGCGCCCCCAGTCGGCAAGGCCGGGGTCTTTGATGGCGTAATCGTTCGGAACAGACATGGCGGGGTACCCTCTATGTGCTCTGTTGAATGGGGTGTGAAGCGTTCAAAGCCCGGCATCGGCGGCCAGCGCGGCAGCCTTGTCGGTGTGCTCCCAGGTGAATTCCGGTTCGTCGCGGCCAAAGTGGCCGTAGACGGCAGTCTTGGAGTAGATGGGGCGCAACAGATCAAGCGTCTGGATGACGGCCTTGGGACGCAGGTCGAAATGGGCGCGGATGAGTTCGATGATTCTGTCGTCGCTGATTTTGCCCGTGCCGAAAGTGTTGACCATCAGGCTCACGGGTTTGGCGACTCCGATGGCGTAGGCAATCTGTACTTCGCACTTGTCGGCCAGCCCCGCTGCGACGATGTTTTTGGCAACGTAACGTCCGGCGTAAGCTCCCGAGCGGTCGACCTTGGAAGGGTCCTTGCCCGAGAACGCTCCGCCGCCGTGGTGGGCCGCGCCGCCGTAGGTGTCGACGATGATCTTGCGCCCGGTCAGGCCGCAATCGCCTTGCGGGCCACCGACGACGAAACGGCCTGTCGGGTTGACGAGGTATTTCACCTCGCCCCGGATGAGTTCCCGGGGCAATACAGGTTTGATGATTTCCTCGATCACCGCTTCTTGTAGCGGCTTGTAAGCAATGTCGGGCGCGTGCTGGGTGGAAACCACGACGGTTTCGATGGCCGCCGGTTTGCCGTCGACGTATCTGACCGTGAGTTGGCTCTTGGCATCCGGCCGCAGCCAGGGCATCCGTCCGTCCTTGCGCAGTTCGGACTGACGCTGCATGATCCGGTGGGCATAGTGGATCGGGAGCGGCATCAGGCTTGGCGTCTCGCGCGTGGCGTAACCAAACATCAATCCTTGGTCGCCCGCGCCTTGGTCGAGGTCAATGCCTTCGCCTTCGTTGACTCCTCGGGCGATATCCGGGGACTGGTTGTTGACCGCAGCCAGCACCGCACAACTTTTGTAGTCGAAACCTGTGTTGGAGTCGTCGTATCCAATGCGGCGCACGACTTCACGCGCAATTTCACGGTAATTGACCTGAGCCGTGGTGGTGATTTCGCCCGAAATCACCACCAGCCCGGTCGAGACCAGCACTTCGCAGGCCACCCGCCCTTGCGGGTCATCGGCCAGGATGGCATCGAGCACACCGTCGGAGATCTGATCGGCAACTTTATCGGGATGGCCTTCGGAAACCGATTCCGAAGTAAAGAGAAATTCGTTTTTCATGGACTGCTCCGACAGACAAAAATCCCCGGGAGTTGCGCGTCTTGGTCGGCTCCGGGGATTTTCGGTGAGCAGCTTGACGCTTTAGCAGTATTTGTCATCCGCAATCTGGAAGCGGAAACCGCCCTGCAAGTTGTCGAGTTAACTCGGCGGTTAGGACATAACTGTACACTTTGGCTTTTTTATGGTCAAATCATCTGCTTAAAGTACGCCATTATCGGATTATCGGGCGTGGAATATTTTTATGTTGGTCGATTTTATTTTTCGCTTGTTCTCCCGATTGCCGCTGACATGCCTGCACTGCCTTGGTGGCATGGCTGGCTGGTTGGCCTATCTGTGTTCTCCCGCTTATCGCCGCCGCTTGCGTGGCAATCTGGCGCAGGCCGTTGGGGAACCTTCGCGCACGTTGCTGTGCCGGGCGATTGCCGAAGCCGGGCGGCAGGCGCTGGAAATCTGCTGGATATGGTTGCGCCCGCTCGATACGGTGCTGGCTCAGGTCAAGGCGGTCTACGGCCTGGAATTGGTCGAAGCGGCCCGCCGCGATGGGGCGGGCATCCTGTTTGTTACCCCGCACCTGGGCTGTTTTGAACTGGCGGCTCATTACTGCGCCCATGTCGGGGGCGTGCCGCTGACCGTCCTTTACCGTCCGCCCCGTTGGCGTGCGCTCGAACCCTTGATGCAGGCCGGGCGCATACGCGGTTCGGTGAAGACCGCGCCCGCCGATCTGACCGGAGTCAGGCAATTGCTCAAGGCGCTCCACGGACGCGATATGGTGGGCATCCTGCCCGATCAGGCGCCCCGCGCGGGGGAGGGGGCATGGGCGGATTTCTTCGGGCGTCCGGCCTGGACGATGACCTTGGGCGCAAGGCTGGCCGAGGTGCGCGGCGTGCGGACGATCTACGTCTGGGTCGAGCGCCTGCCGAGGGGGCGCGGGTACGCGGTGCACTATTCATTGCCGACCGAGGTTTGCGGGGGCGACCTTGCCATGCGCTGCGCGGCGATGAACCGCGAAATCGAGCGGCTGATACGGAAATGCCCGGCGCAATATCTGTGGGCTTATAATCGTTACAAGCGCCCGCGCGGCGTGCTCGCGCCCGAGACAAAGGAAACTGAGGCGTGACGCGGCTGGCGATTTTCATCATCTGGCTCTTCCACTGGCTGCCGTTGTCGGTGTTGTCGTTGCTTGGGCGGTTTTTGGGAGTCCTGAGCTATTTTTTCGTGTTGCCGCGCAAGCGGATTGCGGCCACCAATCTTGCCCTGTGCTTTCCTGAACTCGACGCGCCTGCCCGCAGGCGGTTGCTGTGGCGTCATTTCCAGGCGCTCGGGCGCAGCATGCTCGAACGCGGCCTGCTGTGGTGGGCTTCGCCGGAACGGCTACGGCAGATTATCCGTTTTGAGGGAGAAGAACATCTGCGCGTGCTCGTGCAGGCAGGCACGCCGGTGATCCTGCTCGCGCCGCATTTCATCGGACTCGACGCGGGGGGCGCACGTGTGGCGATGTCTTTTGATTCTGTGAGTATGTACGCGCGGCAAAAGGGAAACCCCGTGCTCAACGACCGGCTGTACCGAGGGCGCAAACGCTTTGGCGACCAGATTTTGCTCTCGCGGCAGGACGGCGTGCGCGGTGTCGTGAAGGCGATGAGATCCGGTCGCCCATTTTACTATCTGCCCGATATGGATTATGGAAGAAAGGATGCGATATTCGCGCCCTTTTTCGGGGTGGAAGCCGCTACCATCACAGGGCTTCCCCGGCTGGCGAGTTTGACCGGCGCGCGAGTGTTACCCTGTGTGGCGCGGATGCTGCCGGGCAGCGCGGGTTACGTGCTGGAAATCGGCGAGGCGTGGGAAAATTTCCCGACTGCCGATGTTGAGGCCGATACCCGCCGGATGAATGGCTGGATTGAAAGCGTGGTGCGCACCATGCCGGAGCAGTATTACTGGGTTCACCGCCGCTTCAAGACCCGGCCTGCCGGGCAGGCGCGCCTTTATTGAGTTCAACGATCTGAACAAGGCACCGAATGGAAACCGATTCAATGACCGACGAAGATATTGCGCAATACTTGCGGGCGCATCCCGACTACCTGAGCAGGCACAGCGATTTGCTTGGTGTGCTCACCGTGACGCATCCTCGCCACGGGAACGCGATTTCCCTGACCGAACGGCAATTGCACATCCTGCGCGGCAAAATCCAGCAACTTGAACGAAAACTCGCCGAACTGATCCGGTTTGGTGACCAAAATGATGTGATTAGCGAAAAAGTGCATCGCCTCGCCACGTCGCTTCTTGTGGCGGATGGCTACGACGGCAAACGCCGTGCGTTGTTCAGCAGTATGCAGGACGACTTTACTGTGCCGCATGTGGCTTTGCGCATCTGGGATGTGCCGGTGGAACGGGAAGGGGAAGAATTCCAGCCGGTAGGCGAAACTGTGCGCACGTTCGCCAATGGAATGTCCCGCCCCTATTGCGGCGGGCCGACCAACGTCGACGCACTGGAGTGGTTTGGCGAAATGGCCTCGCATATCCGTTCGATAGCCTTGGCGCCGCTACAGAGGGGGAAGCAAGTGGCGGGATTGCTCGCGCTTGGCAGCGAAGAGTCCGAACGTTTCTACAGTGAAATGGGCACGTTATACCTCGAACGTATCGGTGCGCTGGCTTCGGCAGCCTTGTTGCCGGAGATTCTCTGACCGTGGAGGCAGACATTGCCCTTCCGTCATGGGCCGGTGACTACCTGGCCTGGCTGGCGACGCATCGGCGGGCCGCGGCGCTAACCCTGGAAAACTATCGGCGCGACCTCATGCGCCTCGCGGAACTGGCCGATGGACGCGCCCCCCAGGCATTAGAGCCGGCCGACATTCGCCGCTTCGTTGCCCGCCTGCACGGGCAAGGGCTGTCCGGGCGCTCGATTGCGCGGATACTCTCTGCCTGGCGCGGCCTTTACCGTTGGCTGATCCGCAATCGGGGCACGCGCCTCAATCCCGTGGAGGGCATTCGTCCGCCCAAATCGCCTGCCATGCTCCCCAAGGCGCTGTCACAGGATCAGGCCAAGGCGCTGCTCGACACGAAACCGGAGGCGGACTCTGCGCTCGAATGCCGTGACCGTGCCATGTTCGAACTGTTCTATTCCTCGGGACTGCGCCTCGCGGAACTGGCCGGGCTTGATTTGGACAGCGGCAGCCGCAACGGTTGGGTGGATTTCGCGGAAGGCATGGTGACGGTACATGGCAAACGCGGCCGCATGCGCACGGTTCCTGTCGGCGAACCCGCGCTGGCGGCGCTTTCGGCGTGGATGGATGTGCGGGCGCGTCTGTCCGCTGCCGGGGATGGACGCGCACTCTTCATCACCCGTACCGGCCAGCGCATGAGCGCGGGCGCAATCAGAGGGCGGCTGCGGCGGTGGGCCGTGGCAAGCGGCCTGGGCGTACATGTCCATCCGCACATGTTCCGCCACAGCTTTGCCAGCCATTTGCTGCAAGCCTCCGGTGACTTGCGTGCGGTGCAGGAACTTCTTGGCCACGCCAGCATCCGTTCTACACAGGTCTATACGCATCTCGATTTTCAGCACCTCGCCCAAGTCTACGACTCCGCGCATCCACGGGCGCGAAAATGAAGAAGCAGGCAAAAGCGGATGTTGGTTGCTCCATCTTTTCCGGGAGGCCACAGTGAAACAGTTCTCCAATAATGCCCAAACCTTTGGCCGTACCCCGCTCGTCAAACTCCATCGCGTCCTCGATGGCGCGGGCGCATTGGTGCTGGCCAAGATCGAAGGGCGCAACCCCGTCTCTTCGGTGAAGGATCGTGTCGCCGTGGCGATGACCGAAGACGCTGAAAAGCGTGGGCTGCTTGTGCCGGGCAGAGAACTGGTAGAACCGACTTCAGGCAATACCGGCATCGGGCTTGCGTTCGTCGCGGCGGTGAAGGGCATTGCGCTCACGCTCACAATGCCGGAGACGATGAGCATTGAGCGGAGAAAACTTCTTGCGGCATTTGGCGCGAAACTGGTGCTGACGGAAGGGGCAAAGGGCATGGCCGGGGCAGTGGCGAAGGCGGAGGAAATCGCGGCGACAAACCCGAAATACCTCCTCTTGCAGCAATTCAAAAACCCGGCAAACCCGGCGATCCACGAAGCGACGACCGGCCCGGAAGTGTGGGAAGACACCGACGGCAAGGTAGATATTTTCATCTCGGGAGTCGGCACGGGCGGCACGATCACGGGGGTTTCCCGCCATATCAAAAAGACGCGGGGCAAGGCGATTCTGTCCGTGGCGGTAGAGCCGGAATCCAGCCCGGTGCTGACGCAGGCAAAAGCCGGACAGCCCCTGCAACCAGGGCCGCATAAAATACAGGGAATCGGCGCGGGCTTCGTTCCGGATACGCTGGACTTGTCGTTGGTCGACGCTATCGAGCGCGTGGGCAATGAAGAAGCGCTGGCCTACGCGCGCCGGCTGGCGCGGGAAGAGGGCATCCTTTCCGGCATCTCTTCCGGCGCGGCGGTGGCGGTCGCCGCGCGTCTGGCGAAAAATCCTGAGCACATGGGCAAGACCATCGTAGTGATCCTGCCGGATTCCGGCGAACGGTATCTCTCTACGGTTCTGTTTGATGGGGTTGGTCCCTGATAGAACGAGCAGCCCACAAGACCGGCCACGATAAAACCCCTCTAAAGGATCTCCGCAGCGTAGTCGGCCAGCCGCGAGCGTTCGCCGCGTTGCAGGGTGATGTGTCCGGCATGCGGCCAACCCTTGAAGCGGTCGACGACAAATGATAAGCCTGATGAACCTTCGGTGAGGTAGGGCGTGTCGATCTGGGCGATGTTGCCGAGACAAACCACTTTGGTTCCGGGGCCTGCGCGGGTGATGAGGGTCTTCATCTGTTTCGGCGTGAGATTCTGCGCTTCGTCGATGATGAGGAATTTCTGGATGAAAGTGCGCCCGCGCATGAAATTAAGGCTCTTGATCTTGATGCGGTTGCGCACGAGGTCGGCTGCCGCTGCGCGTCCCCATTGGCCATTTTCGCCGACAGTGCCGTTCAATACGTCCAGGTTGTCTTCGAGCGCACCCATCCAGGGAGTCATTTTTTCTTCTTCCGTGCCGGGCAGAAAGCCGATGTCTTCGCCGACCGGCACGGTGACGCGGGTCATGATGATTTCAGTGTAGCGCCGGGCCTCCAATACCTGCGCGAGTCCTGCGGCCAGCGTCAGGAGCGTCTTGCCGGTTCCGGCCTGGCCGAGCAGGGTGACGAAGTCGATTCCCGGATTCATCAGGAGGTTGAGGGCAAAATTTTGCTCGCGGTTACGCGCGATGATGCCCCATATGCTGTTCTTTTCGTGACGAAAGTCGACCAAGGTTTCGAGCACGGCAGTGCGCCCGGCCAGCTTGCGCACCCAAGCCTCAAATGGGGGAACACCGCCCAGGTGGACGAATTGGTTGAGCAGGAAGTGCTCCGCCATCGGCCCGGTGACGCGGTAGGCGGTGTGGCCTTCCGTTTTCCATGATTCCATGCCGGTGCCGTGCGTTTCCCAGAAGCCGACAGGCAGTTCACAGGAGCCGGTGTAGAGCAGTTCGCTGTCTTCCAGCACTTTGTCATTGAAGTAATCTTGCGCCGCCAATCCCAGGGCACGCGCCTTGATCCGCATGTTGATGTCCTTGGTGACAAGGATGACCGCGCGTTCGGGTTCGCGCCGGGCCAGGAACATCAGCGCCGAGAGAATCTGGTTGTCGCTTTTGGCGGTGGGAAGCCCTGCGGGCAATTCGACATTGATTGCCTCGGTTTGCAGGAATAGCCGTCCACTGGCCAGTCCATGCGAAGGCGCCTCCAGCGCAATGCCCAAGACGATGTCATCGGACACGGCGGAGACGATTTCGTCGAGCGTCCGGCTGGCTTGACGGGCATTGCGCGAGACTTCGGAGAGTCCTCTTTTGTTGTTGTCGAGTTCTTCCAGAGTCGTGATCGGAATATATATGTCATTTTCCTGGAAGCGGAAGAGGCTCGTCGGGTCGTGCATCAGGACGTTGGTGTCGAGCACGAAAAGTTTGATATTCGGGGAGGCAGCGATGGATTTTTTTGTCTTGCGGGAAGTGGCCATGGAGGCAATCCTTTGGCGAGGGAATCAAGAAATATAACCCATGAAAACAACGGAAAGTGCCTGGCAGGGCAATCAATCAAAAAGCAGCGCCGCTGCGACCAGGCGTTTTTCGAGGGCGAGGATGTTGTAGGTGCGGCAGGCGGCTGGCAAATCCATTGTTTCGACAGATACCCCGGCTTCGATGAGAGGACTGAGTAGCGACGGAGCCAGGAAACGTTGGCGGCGGCCCGTGCCGAGCAGCACGATTTTCGGGCCGAGCGCCGCGAGGGCAGCAAAGTCGCCCGTGGTCAGCGCGTCGAACCCTGCTGTCCAGCCCGTAACCATGTGCTCCGGGGTGACGACCAGGTGAGAGTCGTAGCGCACATGGTTGATGGTGACGAAGCGCTCGAAATGGCCGGTGAAAAGATTGATGCCGGAAGGGCGGTTGAGTTGGAGTTTCATGGGGTGATGGATTGAGACGTTACGGATTCTCCGATAGACTTAAAAAGTTTAACTGAGCAGCACGCGCCTTTTTGATTTTTTGAAGGGTGGCGGATCCCGATTTATGCGCCTATGCGCCGCACACCCCATACTCGCCCTGTCCAATGCGCCACATCCGTAATTTTTCCATCATCGCCCACATCGACCACGGCAAATCCACGCTTGCCGACCGTCTCATCCATCTTTGCGGGGGGCTGTCGGCGCGCGAAATGGAGGAACAGGTGCTCGATTCGATGGACATCGAGCGCGAGCGCGGCATCACCATCAAGGCACAAACGGCGGCGTTGCAATACCAAGGCCGTGACGGGCAAACCTACAACCTCAACCTGATCGACACACCCGGGCACGTCGACTTCTCTTACGAAGTCAGCCGTTCGCTGTCGGCCTGCGAAGGGGCACTGTTGGTGGTAGATGCTTCGCAGGGCGTGGAGGCGCAGACGGTGGCGAACTGCTATACCGCGCTCGACCTGGACGTGGAAGTCGTGCCGGTGCTCAACAAGATCGACCTGCCGGCGGCCGACCCCGGCAACGCGCGGGAGGAGATCGAGGATGTCATCGGAGTCGATGCTTCGGAGGCCATCCTGTGCTCGGCCAAGACCGGCCAAGGCGCCGAAGATGTGCTCGAAGCGATTATCGCCCGCATTCCGCCGCCAAAGGGCAATCCTGACGGGCCACTGAAAGCCCTGATTATCGACTCCTGGTTCGATAACTATGTTGGCGTGGTCATGCTGGTCAGGGTGGTCGATGGCGTGCTGCGGCTGAAAGACCGCATCCTGCTGATGTCGACCGGCGCACAGTATCCGTGCGACCAACTCGGTGTTTTCACCCCGCGTTCGGTTGAACGCGACCAACTCGCTGCTGGCGAAGTGGGGTTCGTTACCGCAGGTATCAAGGAACTGAAAGCGGCGCGGGTGGGCGATACGCTGACGCTGGCGACCCGCCCGGCGGAGGTGCCTCTGCCGGGATTCAAGGAAATCAAGCCGCAGGTTTTTGCCGGCCTGTACCCGGTGGAGTCTTCCGAATACGACCAGTTACGCGATTCCCTCGAAAAACTGCGCCTCAATGACGCCTCGCTGCATTTCGAGCCGGAGGTCTCGCAGGCGCTCGGATTCGGTTTCCGTTGCGGTTTCCTGGGGTTGCTGCATATGGACATCGTGCAGGAGCGGCTGGAACGGGAATTCGACATGGATCTCATTACCACTTCGCCAACGGTGGTCTACGAGGTCATGCTCAACAGTGGCGAGGTCGTCCACGTCGAAAATCCGTCCAAACTGCCTGAACCCGGCAAGTATCAGGACATCCGCGAGCCGATCATTACCGTGACGATCTTCATGCCGCAGGAGTTTGTCGGTCCCGTTCTGACGTTGTGCACCCAGAAACGCGGCACGCAGGTGGACATGCGCTATCACGGACGCCAGGTGCAACTCGTCTATGAGTTGCCGATGAGCGAAGTGGTCATGGATTTTTTTGACAGGCTGAAATCAGTGTCGCGTGGCTATGCTTCGCTGGACTATGAATTCAAGGAATACCGTTCGGCAGACCTCGTCAAACTCGATGTCATGGTAGCGGGCGAGAAGGTCGACGCGCTCTCGGTGATTGTCCACCGCTCCAGCGCCCAGTATCGCGGGCGGGAACTGGCCGACAGGCTGCGGAGGCTGATTCCGCGCCAGATGTTTGACGTTGCCGTACAGGCGGCTATCGGGTCGCACATCATCGCCCGCGAAACCATCAAGGCGCTGCGCAAGAATGTGCTCGCAAAATGCTACGGCGGCGACATCACCCGAAAGAAAAAACTGCTCGAAAAACAGAAAGAAGGCAAAAAGCGCATGAAACAGGTCGGCAATGTCGAAATCCCGCAAGAGGCTTTCCTTGCCGTGCTGAGAACCGACGAGGGGAAATGAGCCATGAATCCCCCCATCCCGTCCGATGCCGCGCGCTCCGCGCTGGGCAAACAGGTCGTCTATCGGGATACTTATACGCCTGAGCTGCTGTTTCCAATTGCCCGCCAAGGCAAACGCGGCGAAATCGGCCTTTGCGGCGATGCTTTGCCCTTTATCGGCGAGGATCTCTGGAATGCCTACGAGTTGTCCTGGCTCGACCCGCGCGGCAAGCCGGTTGTGGCGCTGGCGCGTTTCCGTGTTCCGGCGTCGAGCCCTAATCTGATCGAGTCCAAATCGCTCAAACTCTATCTCAATGCTTTCAGCCAGGAACGTCTGCCCGGTGTTGATGCCGTGCGTGCAGTCATCGAGAATGATTTGTCGGCTACCGCCGGGGAAGCGGTGGGAGTGGAAATCCTGCCCTTGAGCGAACGCCCGGAACGTTGCTTTGCCGATCCCGAAGGTTTTTGCCTCGATGGTCTGGATATCAATGTCGATACCTACCGGCTTTGTCCCGATGCCCTGCGCACGGGGGACGAACGGGTGACGGAGACGCTTTATTCACATCTTCTGAAATCCAATTGCCCGGTCACGGGACAGCCCGACTGGGGAATGCTGGCAGTGCGTTATACCGGGGCGGCAATCGACCGCGCCGGGCTGTTGCGCTATATCGTGTCTTTTCGGCGGCACGACGAATTCCACGAACAATGTGTTGAACGGGTGTTTTGCGACATTCTGGAGCGTTGCAGGCCAGCCGACCTGGCGGTTTGGGCGCGTTACACGCGACGCGGCGGGCTGGACATCAATCCGTTCAGGGCAACCCCGCCGGGAGGGGTGAAAGAAAGCAATTCCGGCTGGAGTGGGTGTGACAACGAAATCCGGCAATGAACTGTCGGGAGACACCAACCAGGGAGGGTTCAGCCTGCGAGCCTCAGTTCTTCAAGACCGACAACAATTGCGCCAATTCCACTGCCGAGCGCACTTTCATCTTGTTGAAAATGTGCGAACGGTGCGCCTCGACGGTACGCATCGAAATGACCAACTGGTTGGCGATGACTTTGTTGTAGCGGCCTTCGAGGATCAAATCCATGACTTCTCGTTCGCGCGGAGTCAGTGAGGCAAGCCGCTCCTCGACGGTCTCACGGCTGGCTTCGATGTAGCGCCGTTTGTCGCTCAGTTCAAAGGCTGCCAGTACACGGTCGACGAGTTCGTTGTGGTTGAACGGTTTTTCCACGAAATCGAACGCGCCTTTTTTGATGGCGTCGACCGCCATTTGAATGTCTCCCTGCCCGGTAATGAAGATCACCGGCAACTGGCAATGATTCTCAACCAAGGTGTCGAAACAGGTGAGTCCGCTCATTCCGTTGAGCCGGATATCCAGCACGATGCAGCCACGCCATTCGGGCCGCCAGGCGTCCAGGAAATCTTCCGCGCTTGGCCAGGTTGAGCATTCGATTTTGCGCGTGCGCAACTGCCAGGCAAGGGCATCACATATGGCTTCGTCGTCATCAATGACGTGAGCGAGGTTTGTTTGGGTCATTGGAATCATTTTTTTACTCTGAGTGCAACGGACTCGCGCGCAGTGTAAGCGTAAAAATAGTCCCCCCGGACGGGTTGGGTTCAAACGCAAGCTGTCCGTGGTGCAATTCGATGATCGTGCGGCAGATGTTCAGCCCCATGCCCATGCCTTTTTCTTTTGTCGTGAAAAATGGTTCAAACAAATGGGCCGCAACTTCGGGGGAAATGCCGCAGCCCTGGTCGGATATGGCCAAGGAAACACCGTTGGTGGCTATGTAGGTGGAAACGCTGATTACCCGTTTTTCCGGTGGGACGTTAGCCATGGCGTCGACACCGTTGCGCAGCAGATTGATGATGACCTGCTCAATCATCTGGGTGTCGACACTGACCAGAGGCAGGTTTCTCTGGAATTCGCAGTTGATGCGTGCCTCATGTTTGGCGAGACCGACTTCAATAAGGGTAATGGCCTCGCGCACGATGAAATTGAGGTCACTGGGGGTGAAATTGGGTTCGGTGCGGCGCACGAAGGAGTGGACGTGCCCGATGATGTTCGCCGCGCGCCGGGCCTGTTTGGCGATCCTTTGCTGCACGTCCTTCAACTCGGTTATGTCGATATGGTTTGATTCGAGCTGGTTCAGGCAGCCGGTGACGTAACTGGAAATGGCAGCCAGGGGCTGGTTGAGTTCGTGCGCCATTGTCGAGGCCATTTCTCCCATCGTGATGAGCCGGGATGTGGCCTGCAAACGCTCGTATTGCCGCTTGTTTTCATCCCGGACGCGTTTTTGCTCGGTAATGTCGATGACCGCCCCAAGCCAGCCGATATGCTGGCCTGCAACGTCGACGAACGGGCTTTCGATGACGAGCGCATCAAACGTCTCGCCGTTTTTGCGCTGCATGGAAACTTCAAGGGCGTTACTCTGGATTTCTCCGTTCATGGCCCGGTTGAACTTTTCCAGATTGCATTCGGAGTGCAGGGGGTTCCAGTAGGGAACGGCAGGAAAACATGTGCCGAGCAATTCTTCGCTGCCAAAGCCGGTCATGCGGCAAAAGGCCGGGCTTACATAGATGATGCGGCCTTCGTTGTCGCGGGCGCGCAACCCGCCGGAGGTCGAGGCTTCGAGCGCCTGACGGAACGTGTCGGCTTGCCGCAGCGCGGCCTCTGCGTTGAGATGGCTTTCAAGTTTCCGGCGCATTTCCTGGTGCATCTTTCGCACGCCCAAGAAGACGGCGAGTCCGATTATCGCTATTTCTCCAAGCACCAAGATGGCGATGGCGGCGGGGAACCATTCCGAATCGCTGCGGGTATGGATGGATACAGCGAGCAGGGTGGACCCGAAGCTCACTGCAACCAACAGCGCCAGTGAGCCATAAGGCCACCATCCGATCCAGCGAACGCGCCCGGTGTCAGGAGTGGAAGGTATGGAACTGGCCGACATGGAGGGTAACTTGTTAGTGACTGCGGTACGGGTTGATGAGGATGGGATTGCTTTCTTTTGCTAAAAAGTTATGCTTAATGTTAGTGCAGTGCGCGGAAATATGCCAAGGCACAAACTCACGCCATTCCTGTGATGTATGCCACAGTGCTTTGCGGGTTTATTTCGGCATATGTTTTTTCTTCTCCTAATAAAGAAAACATCACAGAAACGCAAGCTCCATTTGGCTGTCCGTGCTGATGATATGGTGTTCATCATAACGATAAAGCAAGTACGTCGAACAGTTTTAAAGTATCATCACCGAACTCTTTTTTGAAAAGAACCGTGTGTCGTCACAGTTGCGGCAGGAGAATATACCATTATGGCAGTTTCGCAGATTAGTGTTTTCCTCGAAAACCGGCCAGGCCATCTGAAAAAAATCCTTGATGCTTTTGAGGCTGCGGGAGTCAATGTGCGCGGTTATTCGGCTTCCGATACGGGTGATTACGGGATTGCGCGCTTCATCCTGGATAAACCCGATGTTGCGCTTGACGTACTGCGCAAGCGGGGCTGCGCCGCCACCCAGGCGCAAGTGCTGTGTATCCGCCTGCCCGACAAGCCGGGGGAGTTGGCGCGTGTCATGGGAATCATTGCGGAGGCGGGCATCAATGTGCTCTACAGCTATTCCCTGATTTCCACCATCATCGCAATTCATGTGGATGACACAGTTTCTGCTGAAGTGGCTTTGCAGCATCAACCAATCGAACTCATCTCGCAAGAAGAGTTATTGGAAATCCTGTAACCCTGCAAAGAATGAAGCCGACATGATAAAAAATTTACAAGGGAATTATTTCGATCCTGAAATCGAAACAGCGCCGCGCGAAGACATTCTCAGGATTCAACTTGAGAAATTGCGCCACCAGGTTGCCTGGGCGTTTGAGCGGGTCCCTTGGTACAGGGAGCGTTTCCGGGATCTCGGAGTGAAGCCGGAAGACATTCGCAGCCTGGAGGACGTGCGGCTTCTGCCTTTTACCGATAAACAGACCTTGCGCGACACCTATCCGTTCGGCCTGTGCGCGATTCCTCTGGATAGCGTGGTGCGTTTGCACTCTTCCTCGGGAACGACCGGCAAGCCTGTCGTTATCGGCTATAGCAGGCGTGACCTCGATGTCTGGAGCGATTGCGTCGCGCGGATGGTGATGATGGCCGGCGTCACGCCCGCAGACCGTGTGCAGATGGCGTTCGGTTACGGTATGTTTACAGGCGGGTTCGGCCTGCATTATGGCTGCGAAAAACTGGGCTGCATGATCGTTCCCGCAGGTTCCGGCAACACGGAACGGCATTTGATGATGATCGGGGACTACAGTACCACGGTGCTGATTGCAACGCCTTCTTATGCGCTGCACATGTGTGAGGTCGGGGAAAGCCTCGGTTTCGATTGGGCTTCGTCCAGCTTGCGGGTGGGGCTTTTCGGGGGAGAGCCTTGCACGCTTGGAATGAGGCGCGAAATCGAACGCCGGATGCATATCATCTGTACGGACAATTACGGTCTGACCG
Source organism: Azoarcus sp. (assembly GCA_031274995.1). Classification (GTDB taxonomy): domain Bacteria; phylum Pseudomonadota; class Gammaproteobacteria; order Burkholderiales; family Rhodocyclaceae; genus WRNU01. The sequence continues at coordinate 5,229 of JAISPJ010000073.1, read as the reverse complement.
AAGTCAGTGGCCCCGGTGTGGGCGGGGAGTGCCTCGCCGCGCGCGACTGGAACCACATCAATGAAGATCACTACCTGTGGGAAGTCATCAACCCGGTGACAAATGAACCGCTGCCTGAAGGCCAGGAGGGCGAACTGGTGCTGACCCCGTTGAGCAAGGAGGCGTTCCCGGTGATGCGTTACCGGACGCGCGACCTGACGCGCGTCACCACCGGGCCGTGCGCCTGCGGGCGTACTCATGCCCGGATGAGCAAGGTGCGTGCCCGTACCGACGACATGCTGATCGTGCGGGGCGCGAACCTTTTCCCGAGTCAGGTGGAAGATGTGCTCGTCGGCATACAGGGCTTGGCCCCGCATTACCGGATCGTGCTGGACAATGAAGCCGGCATGGATCGCATTACGGTCATGGTGGAGTTGTTGCCGGATGCCTTTTCCGATTCGTTTGAGCAAATGGATCATTTCAGACAGCACGTCGTCGACCGGCTCAGGCAAGCGTTGCTCATCACCCCGATCGTCAAACTTGCCGAACCGGGCAGCATCGAGCGCACGGTCGGGAAAAGCAAACGAGTCGAAGACAAACGGGAAAAATTTTGACGTTGATATCCGGTTTCCCAGCCGGGGGGAGGAGAACATGGTCAAGGCATTGCAGGATGTCTGCGGGCCGCAAGGCATTTGTTACGGTTGCGGTCCCGCCAATCCAAATGGCATCCAGATCAAAAGTTATTGGGCCGATGACGGCAAACATGTGATTGCCACGGTGAATCCCGAGCAAAAGTATTCGAGCTGGCCGGGTCTGGTGTATGGCGGTTTTCTGGCGATGCTGGTGGATTGCCATTCCAACTGGACAGTCATGGCGTATCACTATCGCGCCGATGGCCGCGAGCCGGGCTCTCTGCCAAGCATCAACTGTGTCACGGGCCAATTGGGCGTCCGATACCTGAAGCCTACGCCGATGGGTTTTCCGCTCCATCTTTCCGCGTGGGTCGAGGGCAAAGTCGGGCGTAAATCGCGGGTGATCTGCGAGATTCGCGCGGGCGACGAACTGACTGCCGTCGGCGATTCGATTTTCTTCCGGGTCGATACCGACGCGCTGGCCGGTCAGGCGCATAACAAAGGCGGCGAGTATGAGGTAGGGCACAAGGCCTGATCGTGTCTCCTCACAGGATTTTGAATGCCTCCGAGCACGGCGTGCTCGAAGCCTATGAATCGCAACTTCTTACCCGTGGCTACGCGGCTGATCCGGCGCAGCGTGCGGCAGTGGCGCGCCTGCAAAAACTTTACGGTGAATTGCTGACCTTCAAGGCCGCCCGCCGCACGAAACTGCGCAAGATGCTCATTCATCCGCCCCCGCCAAAGAGTGTCTACCTCTGGGGCGGGGTAGGGCGTGGCAAGAGTTTTTTGATGGATTGCTTCTTCGACACGGTTCCGTACCGAAGAAAGCGCCGCGTCCATTTCCACGCCTTCATGCAGGAAGTGCAGAACGATTTGCGCCGCCTGAATCTGCCCGATCCGCTGCAAAACGTCGCTGACCGTATCGCTGCCCAGGCGCGGCTTCTGTGTTTCGACGAATTTCACGTCTCGGACATCGCCGACGCGATGATTCTGGGCCGTTTGCTGGAAGCCCTGTTCGTGCGCGGCGTGATCTTCGTGATGACTTCCAATTACCCGCCTGACGGGCTGTACCCGGACGGCCTGATGCGGGTCAATTTTCTGCCTGCGATCAAGATGGTCAAGGCGCGGTTCGACGTGCTCGAAGTCGATAATGGCCTCGACTATCGCCTGCGGGCGCTGGAAGAGATCGAATCCTGGCTCGTTCCCGCCGATGTCGGGGCAGAAGCGAGGTTGATCGAGGACTTCCGTCGCTTGACGGGAATCGTCCCGCAGGCGGGAGAAATCGAAGTGCTGGAGCGTCGGCTGCCCGTGCGTGGCCGCGCCGATGACGTGATCTGGTTCGATTTCGACGTGCTTTGCCGCACGGCGCGTTCGCAGAACGATTATCTGGAAATCGCCCGCGCCTATCATACCGTGCTGCTCTCGGGCATCCCGCTGATGCGTGCGGGCGAGGCGTCGGAAGCGCGGCGGTTCACTTGGCTTATCGACGTGCTCTACGACTTTCGTGTCAAACTCGTCGCCAGTGCGGCAGGCCCGGCGCATGCGCTCTACATCGAAGGGGTGCACGCCAACGAGTTTACCCGCACCGTGAGCCGCCTTGTCGAGATGCGCACGCGCGAGTACCTGGCTGAACCGCACCGCCAGGAAACCTTGCAAAATGATTCTGAAGCATGAACCAATGAAACAATTCCTTGTCCTTCCGCCGAACGATGTGCGTTCCCGTGCGCTGGAGCTCGAATACTCCCGGCTTGGCCCGGAAAACATTTCGGCGGATGCGCCGACAATCGTTTTTCTTCATGAGGGGTTGGGCTGTGTCGAATTGTGGCGCAGTTTTCCCGCAGCCCTGTGTGAACGCCTGCAATGCCGTGGATTCGCCTATTCCCGGTTCGCTTACGGCGAGTCCACGCCCCGGCCGCATGATGAGCCTTTTCCCTCTGATTACCTCGAACGTGAAACCCTGGATGTGTTGCCTGCCGTGCTTGGTACGCTCGGCATCGAACGGCCCTGGCTGATCGGGCACAGCGACGGCGGGACCATTGCCCTGCTCGCGGCGGCGTCTGACCCCGGATGTGCGCGTTATTCAGGCATCGTCACCATCGCGCCGCATTACCGGGTTGAGGAAATTTGCATCGCAGGTATCGAACGTGCCCGCGCTGCCTATGAACAGGGCGACCTTCGCAAACGGCTGGCGAAATATCACCGGGACGTGGATTCCGCCTTTTACGGCTGGTGCCGCGTCTGGCTCGACCCGGCGCGGCGCGGCTGGAACATCGAGACCGCGCTGAAAAAAATCGCTTGTCCGACGCTTGCCATTCAGGGCGTGCAGGACGAATACGCGACGCTCGACCAGATCGAAGCCATCCAGCGCCACGCGCCGCAGACGGAACTGATGAAAATCGACGGCTGTGGGCACTTTCCTTTTTTCGTTCGGACAGAAACCGTCATCGATGCCATTGCCGCCTTCGTGCAAGATCGCCGTCAATGAAGCGATGAGCGAATCCGACGCCAAACAGCAACCTCCTGATCTGGCCCGCATCTTCGCGGAGGATGGGCCGCTGGCCGCTGCCGTTCCGGGGTTCCGCGCGCGGGATCAGCAACTCGGAATGGCCCAGCGCATCCTGGAAGCCATTGTGAGCCATCGCGTGCTCGTGGCCGAGGCAGGCACGGGGACGGGCAAGACCTTCGCCTATCTTGCCCCGGCCTTGTTCTCTGGAGGCAAAACCATCATCTCTACCGGCACGCGCACCTTGCAGGATCAACTCTTTGCACGCGATCTGCCGACCGTGCGCGACGCGCTCAAGCTGCCGGTAACGACCGCGCTTCTCAAAGGGCGCGCCAACTACGTCTGTCACTGCCACCTGGAGCGCAGCCGCCGCGACGGGCGGTTCCTCACCGCGCAGGACGCGGCGGATCTTCGCGCCATTGCCCGCTTTGCGCAGATTACCAAGAGCGGCGACCGGAGCGAATGCCCCGGCGTGAGGGAAGATTCCAGCGCCTGGATAGCAGCCACTTCCACCCGCGACAACTGCCTCGGGCAGGATTGCCCGGACATCAAGAAGTGTTTCGTCCTGCAAGCGCGGCGTGCGGCGATGGAGGCCGATGTGGTGGTCGTGAATCACCATCTCTTCTTTGCCGACCTCATGCTGAAAGACGAAGGCATGGGGGAATTGCTGCCCGGTTGCGACACGGTGATTTTTGACGAAGCGCATCAGTTACCGGATACCGCAAGCCTCTTCTTCGGGGAGAGCGCCTCCACTACGCAGGCGCTGGAACTCGCGCGTGACACCCGTTTCGAGACCGCCGCCGCCGCACGCGATTGCGTGGCCCTGATCGATGAGACACGTGCGCTGGAAAAAGCCACAAAGGATTTTCGCCTTGCCTTCGGCCCGGAACCGATCAAACTCTCGGCGGCGCAAGCCATGCAACGGGAAGCATTCTCGGCGCAATTTGCGGCGTTCATCGGAGCGTTTGCGCGTCTCGACACCTTGCTGAGCACACAGGCCGAACGCTCCGAAGGGCTGGCGAATTGCCTGCGCCGTACGCGGGAACTGGTCGCACGGTTCGAACATTGGCGCAATCCCGGTGAGGCGGAAGACTCGGTCCGGTGGGCAGACGTCTTCACGCATGCCGTGACACTGAATACAACACCGCTCGACGTGGCGAGCATTTTCCGGCGGCAACTTGACGGCGATCGTCCATGCGCGTGGATTTTTACCTCTGCCACGCTTGCCATTGGCGCCGACCTCGGCCACTACTGCCGGGAAACAGGCCTCACCGGGATGGAACCCTCGCCACTGACCGGCGTCTGGGGCAGCCCCTTCAATTATGGTGAACAGGCATTGCTCTACGCCCCCACCGGCATGCCCAATCCCAACTCCCCCTTATATGCCGAGGCCGTGGCGCAGGTCGCCCTGCCCCTCATCCGTGCGTCGCGCGGGCGTGCTTTCGTACTCTGCACCTCGATAAGGGCGATGCGCCGCATCCATGAACTGCTTGCCAAAGGCTTGCGGCAAAGCGGGGATCAAAACAAAGATGAAGAGACGTTACCCCTGCTGTTGCAAGGCGAAGGTTCGCGCACTGAACTGCTGGAACGCTTCCGCCGCTTGGGCAACGCCGTACTGGTGGCGAGCCAGAGCTTCTGGGAAGGCGTCGACGTGCCGGGCGATGCGCTCTCGCTCGTCATCATCGACAAACTCCCGTTTGCCCCGCCCGATGATCCCGTGTTCGCTGCCCGTGTCGAGCACATGGAAAAACAGGGCATCAATCCCTTTCTCCATTACCAGTTGCCGCGTGCCGTCATCAATATGAAACAGGGCGCGGGACGACTTATCCGCAGCGAACGGGACCGAGGGTTGCTGTGCGTCTGCGACCCGCGAATGATCGACAAATCCTACGGCAAAGTCGTCTGGCGCAGCTTGCCTGCCATGCGGCGCACCCGTGACGAAAGTGTCGCGGTGTCTTTCTTGGGGTCGGGGAAGGAAAGAATGAAAGAGTCCGAATGAGTTGACACTTTTTTTTTTGTCTGCGAGAATTCCACCTCTTTCGCCCCGGGGTTTTTGGGGCGTGCTCTTTGACAATTTGGACAACCGATAAGTGTGGGCGCCCGTCCGGGTGCGCG
>JAISPJ010000002.1 GCA_031274995.1 Azoarcus sp. | reverse complement strand
GCCGAAAGCACCGGATGCGTCAGCGTGATCTCGCGGTGGTTGAGTACGATTACCGCGATGTCCTCAAACGGCACATAGGCCGTTTGTTCCTGCTCGATAGCAAGCGAAAAATGGTCTCGCTTGAGCTTGGCGGGGCGGGAGATGACGACGCTACGCCAAGTCATATCAGCTCTGTTCCTCTTGATCTACCCCTAAGATGCCAACTTTTATTCTTTCAATAAAGACGGCATCGTTGATCTTCCTCTTGATGTCACTAACCAAGGAAAATCTCAGCGGTGACTGTTGAGGGGGGGTACTGAATTCAACATATTCTATTTCTTCCTTTTCCTTTGCCTTGGTAGCCGTTGCCTTGGCCCCCTTTTTCTCTTTTTTCCTTTCAATCAAGGTCAAAAATTCTTTATCCAGCGTTTTAGCATCTTCAAGCAGAAAAAATGGGCTACTGTCGTGTAGTTGTACTACTGGACGATCATTACTGGGTTCAAAATAATTCCAGTATCCCTCGAAAACTCTATTCCTGAAGATTGCTTCCACATCGATCAAAGTGTTACCTAAAGGATCTTTGTATCGCCTGATCTCGCGGTAACAATACGCCAAGTTGGGATGCTGGATTCGAACGAGGTCGTTTTTCTTAAAATTACAGATATGCTGCGCTTCCTTTGGCGTAGCAGGCAATCCGAACATGACTTCTTCTTGTGTTTTGTAGCGAGCACGAAACCAGTATGAATCCTCATGCCTGTACATTTCGGTATAGAGTGCATCGCCAAGATTCGAAATACCGCCACGTACGAAAATACCAGAGCCACGAGGCGCAGGAAGGCGAATAGACTTAATTGGATGATGATTTTTATCTTTTCCGAATGGATAGAATGGTTCGGCAAACGCTTTTTTGGCATCGCCGTCGAACTTTTTCAGCTGCTTTCGGAGTGCATCAATTAAACGTTTATTGCGATTGTAAAAAACCGTACCAACCGACTTTTCCTCTAACTTGCTCAATGAAAGTTCAGAGATTGAAAAGTTTTTTCTTGCAGAGTCCTTAAAATTCTCAATCGTCTTAGACTTAACTTCTTGTTTCCTTGATTTCTTTAAATAGTCTTCGGGCAAGGAGATCAATGGAAGTGGCAGGGTGTGAATAAAAGTTTCTTTCTCTTTTGCATTTTTTATTCTAAAACCATTTTGAAAGGCCGTTTCTGCATCACCATTGCAAGAAAGGAGCAGTTGCTTGATGGCGCAGATTAGCAAGAGCCGCTTTTCCGGCAATTCAGGAGGTAAATGTTTTTCATCCAGCATATCAAGCGTCAGATCAATCAGTCGTACAGGGTAATACCTAATGCCCATCGGATTCGCGTCATGCAACTCAACATTGCGCTTCTTGCTAATGACGCGTGAAACAAAAACGGACCTGTATCTTTTAAGGAAATCTCTTCTGAATTCATCCCATGGCGGTGGCAAATAAAGACCACGCCCACGCGCTTCATCTTTGCTGATAATTTCTCCTGTTACTCTGTCGATGTAATCGTCATTGTCTGTTTTTTTAAAGCGACTCGGTACCTTTTCCTGATTAGAAAACCAGCTATTCACACGATGAATTAACTCTGGCGTACACGCCGCGATGATACAGGCATCCATGGCATGATGCTTATTGCCCGCATCGCGGTCTTTTATATCACCCAACCATTTGCGCCTGAGAAAATCGACAACACCGCCCTGCGGTGTGCGGACGCGAGTCTTATGGAATTTTTCAAGCCGTGACTTTCCGCTTTCCAAAGGATCTATGTCCTCTATTCGGTCTTCCGTTTGCCCGTCAAACAGCAATCTGTCACGCACCATGTGCGCAAAAAGGCGAGTAATGTAACGCGTATCTACAAGATTACGCGCAAGAAATTCGTCAGCATCCAGCTCCGTGGCAAGCAGACGTTTTTGCTTGCTTTCACTCATGCTCTTGCAGGCCATGACATGCTTTGCAATTTTGCGCCAATGTTCTGAGCGTTTCGCTTCGGTATTGCCAAATAGGTGGTGGCTGTTGATATAGTGGTAAGGGATACGGTTGCCTTTATTCTGGTTTGCATGAGCTTTAACAAGCACAAGGTTTTCCTGGCTGTTGTCAAAGGTGCGCGAACGTGGCCAGATGTGGTCAATCTGGACGTAATTTTTGTCATAAATAACCCGGTCAAGGTCAAGAAACTCGAGCGTATAAAGACATGTGTGCTGCTGTTCGCGGTATAGCCGTTCTTTGAGTATCTCGAACTCTCCGGGGTTGCTGATGTTATAGGTTTCGGCAAAATGGTCACGAACTAATTGGCGTTTATTGCGGTTTTCTTTCTGCCTATTTTGTATGTCTAAACGTCCCTCGATATATTTACCGTTGCTCCATTTTCCTTTTAGTGGTTTTGCTATGTCGTGCGCCAATTCCACATGCACATAGGCCGGAGATTGGCCGTAACGATCTATCAGGGCATTGAGCACCAATCGAGCCTGATTAAAGGCTCGTGCCACAACGGGATTGGTCAAATCCTTGTAACGTAATTCTTTGTGTCCGGTTTTCCGGAATCCGTTTTCCCTGCCATGGCGGATACGTTCGTATAGATATGTTTCGAGTGGAGGTAAAAATCGCTCTCGAGGTGGAGGCGTGACGGATTGATATCCGGCAAGATCACAGGCTTCCTTGTAATTCTTTCCTTGCTCAAGAAAGGGAAGGATGTTTCGCAGAGCTTTCAGGCTAAGATTACGATATTGCTTGAAGCGCATTCCTTCTAAAGCTCTCAACTGAATTTCATTCAGTTGTAGCGGCGCCAGTCCTTTCCCCATATCAGCATCGGTCTGGGCTTTAGTCAGTACTTCTGCGATTTCATCAAGTTGATGCGCGGCAGCCCTTCCAGCATCAGATTGAGGTTCACGCCAAGCGGATTGTAGATTTCCCCACCATTCCATATTGTCATTTTCCAACCCTCGCCTGAACGTATGCCAGCCTTTGAGTTCTATCAGAGTTTCTTCTTCGACTTTCTGTGCATCCTCATATTCAATGGGAACATTTGTTTTATTTTCATGTTCGAGGAGAATGGGATTGATGTCTTTCAGGCTTTTCTCAAATTGCCAGCCGCGCTCCAATTTTTCAGATTGTTCGATAGCAATCCGAAGATCGGCTAATGTGGCATCTGGCCTATTCCGCAGGCTTTCAAGTGCATTTGCCGCGCATGGGGAAAGTTTTTTTGCCTCCTTGCTTTTCGCCTGCATTATTTTGATGAATACTTTTTTATTGTCCAGATCATCAAATGAAATTGGGTATTGATCTTCCAGCACGGATGAAATGACCTCTTCACTTTTACGCAGACATACAAAAGTCTCGCCTTCTTCCAGCCTGCAAAGCTGTCGCAATTCCGCAAGGGTCATCACACCAGCTTCGAGGCGCTGCTTGAGTTCTTTGTTAATGTCCTTGTGATCCTTTTTATCCTTAAGATACTTGTTCAGTGTGGCGTTTTTCCCTTCGGATGTAACCACGTTAATCCAGCTTCCATCATACTTGCGTTTATTGCAGTAACTTAGTTTGGTGAAGCTGGCCTCGTGCCAATGTGCAGGAAATCCAGTCTGCTCCCTCAATATCTCTCTCACTTGCTTAAAAGTAAGTTTTGCTTGCGTGTAAGGGAGATTGAGCAATATCTCTCGCTCATTAGGTGTTAGCCCGTCCTGGGGCCAGTTTGGAAACTGGTCGCGTTCTTCTTTGCTGAGACGATCTTTCCCATCGCATTTAATACGAAGATTGTTAAGAGTTTGCAGCCAAGTGGCACGTTCATTGGAAAAAGTATGCTTGGCGGCACGCCGCTCAGCCTTTCCTTTTCCATTGCGCGCTTCACTTTCCAGATCACAATAACCAATCATGGCATCCATCTGTTCGATGCTGATTGGTGGCCGCTGTAATTCCAGCAAAGCAAAAACGTGGGCGCGAAACGTGGGTTCAACCCGTCTGATTTCGGAACCTACGGCAATTCCGATCAGATGTTCGATTTCATCAGGAAGCGTAAGATCGGCATATGGGTTACCGTGCTTATGCTGTGCATCAAACAGGGCATTTAGTTCAGCTTTCAAGTCATCTCGTTGAAACGCATGCCGGTAACTCTTACCCTTATTGCGATAGGCATTCTGAAATTCCTCACAGTCTTTTGTGTCCAGCTCTTCGCCGCTGGAATCCCTGTAAATCCCATCCTTGTCCTGTTGCGCATTGGCGAGCAGGTACGCAGCTTGCCCGAGCGTTTGAAATTGTGGATGCCTCTTCAGAAGCGTTGATGTGTACGTAAGCCCTTCGCGTAACCCTTCGCGCTCTGCTTTTGCGGCAAGGTCTGTAGTGTCCTCATCTTCACTTTCAGGTCTTGTCGGATCTTCCGATTTGCTGAAAAATTTGAAGCCGCGATGTTTGACGATATGGAATATGACTTGAGCCCACTCCTGTTTGGAGAGAGCTCGAGCCAGTCCTTTGGCTCGTAGCGTCCAAGGGCTGACATGCTTAACGTTTTTATCGTGCTGGGCAGAAAACAGATGTTTGATCTCCGGTTTGGTTAGCAAACCGGTATCGCGGAACAAGCGGATCAGCTTTTTGAGGCGCCACGAACGCATATCGTAGCGATTACGCGAAACTCTGGCTCCTCTACGAGTTTGATTGTTTGGTTTGCCATCTTTGTCTTCTGCGGCATCGAATACACGCACCCCCATATCTACAATTTTGTTTTGCGCCAGCACTGCCCAGCCGACCGAGGCGATACCGATGTCCAGACCGATAGTCAGTGGGCCGAGATCCTTCTGTTTGCCTGCCATGCGAGTTCTCCTTTACAATACGACCGTTGTAGTTCATCCGGGGTGAGAGCCGTTGCTACAATAAAGAATCGAAAGGTTCTGTATCCAGCCCGATGGGGAGACCCATCGGGCTTTTCATTTTGCCACCAACTTATTGTATTGGATTGAGTTTATGCGTCTGCCAAGCCCTTTACGGCATCCACCACATGTCGGGAAGTAAACCAGAAATGCTCAAACAGTTTCCCCGCCGGGGCGGATGCGCCGAAGGCGCTGATGCTGATGCTGATGCTGATGTCTACATCTGTATCTGTATCTGCACACGGTTGATGGATGATTTTTCTAAATTCCGGAGGAAATACGGCCTTATCGATGTTTTGTCACACATCCCTCAAGCATTTTTCCTGTAAATACCTTCCTCAGTAATCGTAGATACCGTCTCGGTCACATCCTTTGAGCGAACGCCTTTGCGATTTTCTTGTCGGTCTTGTACTGGCCCAAGGCGTACACAGCCCAGATCGTCGCAGGCAACTAACCGATCAGAGTAATCTGGAGAATCAGGCAGATGACACTGGCAGTCGGTCGGCCAATGGTGGAAAAAAGTGACACAACGCTCGATCACGCATCCTCGACTCTCGTCCACACCAATAAGGCAATCACGAAGCGCATATCCTTTCAGCATGGCGAGCCTGTTAAACCACTCAAGTAAATCGGAAGTCATTGGAAGTGCTTCCGATTACTGTCATAATCCAACAATGACGAAAGTAAAGATAATGCTGGAATTTTTAATAGAATCAATGGTGCCCAGGACGGGACTTGAACCCGTAAGCCTTGCGGCGGCAGATTTTAAGTCTGCTGTGTATACCAGTTTCACCACCCGGGCAGGGGGCGGATTGTCGCATAGATGGATGCTCGCGCACAGCGTGCTTTTGAGCCGTGAAAACAACTGAAGCACGGAAATTGCTCGGGGTCGGGCGCGACACGACCCCTCAGGCTATCAAAAAAGCTTTTCGTCATCTGGCGATGATCTGGCATCCAGACCGCAATCCCGCGCCAGAAGCCCATGAGATGTTTGCCCGTCTCAGTGCTGCCTGCGACCTCCTGTTGGAACCGTTCGAGCAGGAAACGCCTCACGCCGATGATATAAACAGTCCTGCGGCAAACGAGAAGAAATCCACCGGCGCGGATCGCAACCAGGACATCGAACTCGATATCGAACAGCTTTGCCTCGGCGGAAAAGCCGAAGCCGTTATCGAATCGGTTGTGGAATGTGCGGAATGTGCGGGCCGGGGCTATCAGGAACACGGACACAGCCAGCTTTGCACACATTGCCAGGGCAGTGGCAAGGTACGGCGCGGCAAAAACCTGATTCGTTGCGAAAATTGCGATGGGCGCGGCTATTCCCGGCGCATCCGCTGCCCACAGTGTTACGGGAGCGGACATCAGGTCGCCCGCCGCGTCCTGACCGTCACCATTCCCCCCGGCGTGCTGCCGGGCGACGAGTTGCGCCTCGAAGGCGAAGGCCATGCGCCGGCTTCAGGAAAAGGCCGTCCTGGGGATTTGCGCCTGCGCATCCAGTTGCGCCCTCATCCGCTCTATACCCTCGACGGCAGCGACATCGTCCTGGAACGCCCGGTCAGTATTTTCGTCCTGCTGGGCGGAGGAAGCATCAGCATTCCATCACCCGGCGGCCCACGCAAGCTCGACATCGAACCAGGGCCGGCAAGCGTGCGCGAACTGGACGTTCCCGGCGCGGGCATTCCCGCCAGGAGCAAACGGGCCGTCGGCAAACTGCGCGTGCGCCTTGTCCCCGTATCCCCTTCTTCGCCAACCCCCGCGCTGATAAAACTCTATCGCGCACTTCAGGCTGAAATCGTGCGGGCAGGGACAGACACCCTCCCGGAACTTGCGGCATGGGAGCACCGCTGGCTGCCTGAGTCAAAGCGGGATCAGAACTGACGCCCCAACGCCCACTGCACATGCTCCCGCACGAGCGCCGACGTGTCCCCTGCCCGCGCACGCAAGGCGGCGAGATGTTCCGGGCTGCGGGGCGCATTTCCCAGCGCCACCGCGATATTACGCAGCCAACGTTCATGACCGATCCGACGGATGGGGCTCCCGGCGGTCCGTTGCAGGAATTCAGCCTCGCTCCACGCGAAAAGGCTGACAAGGGAAGCGCTGTCAAGCCCGTTGCGGACGGCGAAATCCTTTTCCGCGCTTTGCGGGCCACGCCGATTCCAGGGACAGGCAAGCTGGCAGTCGTCACATCCATAAATACGGTTGCCGAGGAGCGGGCGTAGCGGTTCGGGAATGGAGCCGGGATGCTCGACCGTGAGGTAGGAAATGCAGCGCCGGGCATCGAGCCGGTAGGGCGCGATGATCGCGCCGGTCGGGCAGGCGTCCAGGCAAGCCGTACAACGCCCGCAATGGCCGGAAACAGGCGCGTCGACCGGTAACGGAAGGTCGATGAATATCTCGCCGATGAAAAAGCAGGAACCGGATGAAGGTTTCGGTTCGGGGTCACGCGCAATCAACAGCGTATGCTTGCCTCGCCAGCCAAGGCCGGAACGTTGGGCGAATTCTGTCTCAAACACGGGGGCGGAATCGGTGAAGACGCGGGTGTCGGCAGGAACGGCGCAGGTGATGCGGTCGGCCAGCTTTTGCAGGCGGGAGCGCATGGTCTTGTGGTAGTCGCGCCCCAGCGCGTAGCGGGAAACATAGGCAAGCGCACCGTTCCCGAGCACTTCGGCAGCCGGAGCCGCGTCCGGCCAATAGGGCATGCGCACGGAAATCACCCTGGAGACATTCGGCATCAACTTGGCGGGATGGGTCCGCTTGAGAGCGTGGCGCATCATATAATCCATATCACCGTGGCTACCGGCAGCCAGCCAGCGACGCAATTCTTCGCCCGCGCGAGGCGATAGTTTGGCTTCTCCGATGGAAAGCGCCGAAAAACCCAGTTCGGATGCCCACCGGCGGATGGCAACTGCCAGCGCGGCCAGTCCCGCCGCATCCAGGTTTGCCTGCGCGTCGGTACCCTTTGCAGGATGAACCGGATGTCCGATCTCGATTTCGCTCATTGCCCCGATGATAACGGTCTCGCCGCAAGCGTGCAGCTCGCCGATGAGGCAGCCACGCTGGCGCTGGGCGCACGGCTGGCCGGATTGCTCGCGCCGGGGCTGAACATCTGGCTGGAAGGCGGCCTGGGTAGCGGAAAGACCACACTGGTTCGCGGGATACTGAAAGCCCTGGGGCATACCGGAACGGTAAAAAGCCCGACTTACACCTTGATCGAACCTTATGTTGTTTCTAGAATGAATCTATATCATTTTGATTTCTATCGTTTAGTAAATCCAGAGGAATTTCTGGATGCCGGGCTCGATGAATATTTTTCCGGCGACGGCATCTGCTTCGTGGAGTGGCCATGTCAGGCAGCCCCTTACTTGCCTTTGCCTGATCTTGCCATCACACTCACGCCGAGCAACGGGGGGCGGTGGTGCGAAATCCGGGCAAAAACGGAAACTGGACGAACATGCGCAGCACAACTGACGGGCTAGACGAAGCCGGACAAGGCAAGGGGGAAGAGGATTTTCCGTGCTTCGACCGGCGTGCGCTGCTGAGAGTAGCGGGCGGCACGGCGCTCATCCTGCTCGCTGGCCGGACGGGTGCTGCACCCAACGACAACAGCCTGTTGGCACTGAGAGTGTGGCCGGCGGACGAGTATTCCCGTATCACCTTCGAGAGCCGCCACAAGCTGCCCTTCAAACACATGCTGCTGAAAGCCCCCCACCGTCTGGTCGTCGACATGGAAGAGGTCGATCTGGAAAGCGTACTGTTGAACATCTTCGGCAAGGTACTCGAAAACGACCCGTATATCGGGTTGATCCGCGCCGCTCAGAACCGCCCCGGCGTGGTACGTCTGGTGGTTGACCTGAAAGCGGAAATCAGTCCACAGCTTTTCACCCTCGACCCGGTCGGCAATTATGGCCACCGGCTGGTAATCGACCTCTACCCCCAGAACCCGCCCGATCCGTTGCTGGCGCTGATCCAGAAATCATCACCCATGGACGCGGCAGCGGGCAAACGCCCGGATGATGAACCGGGAGACCCCATCGCCGCCTTGCTGTCCAGGCCGGAAATCTCCCCCAACGCATCTCCTGCCGGCAACAAGTCCCCTGCCCCGAACAAAGGCAGCACAGTCACCCGCCGTGACCCGCCGAAGATGAATCGCCTTTTCACGATTGCGCTCGACCCCGGCCACGGTGGCGAGGACCCCGGCGCGACAGGGCGGCGCGGCAGCTACGAAAAAAACGTGAACCTGAGCATCACGCGCCGCCTGAAGCGCAAGATCGACAACGCCCCGGGAATGCGCGCGATGTTGACGCGCGATGGTGATTATTTCGTCCCGCTGGCGCAGCGGGTCGAGCGTGCGCGAAAGGTTCGGGCCGATCTTTTTGTCTCGGTGCATGCCGATGCCTTCGTGCGCCCGGAAGCGTGCGGCAGTTCGGTATTCGTGCTCTCGGAACAGGGTGCCTCGTCTTCGGCCGCGCGTTGGCTTGCGCAGCAGGAAAACAATTCCGACCTGATCGGCGGCGTGAATCTCGCCCGGCAGGACAACCACATTGCCCGTACCCTGCTTGACCTGTCGCTCGCGGCCACCATCAACGACAGCCTCAAACTCGGACGCGCGGTGCTCACCGCGCTGGGCGACATCAATACCCTGCATAAACCCCAAGTGGAACAAGCGGGCTTCGCGGTGCTCAAGGCGCCTGATATCCCTTCGATCCTGGTGGAAACTGCGTTCATCAGCAATCCTGAAGAAGAAGCCCGCCTCAACGACGAGGCCTATCAGGAAAAAGTAGCCGAAGCCATCCTGCGCGGCATCCAGCGCTACTTTGACGACAACCCGCCCGCGCAACATTCGCCTACTGCGAAAATGGGTTGAAGCAGATCAAATACCCCGTCATCGCCGCGTCCTTGCTGTTACAATCCCACCCCGTGGCGGGTCTCCCCGCATTGCAGCGCGGTGAACCTGGTCAGGGCCGGAAGGCAGCAGCCACAGCCGTTCCCTGCAAGTGCCGGGGGCCAGGCTCGCCACCCAAACCCAATCGAAGCGTCGCGTATCGCGGCGCTTTTTGCTTTTTGCTTTGTGAAACTCCCAGGCATCAAAGCCCGGAACGACGCCCAACCCGTACCTGACACGTTCGCGCGTTGGAGTTCGGGTTAAAATCCGCGTCCATGAGCTATCAAGTGCTGGCACGCAAATGGCGTCCAAAATCCTTTGACACCCTGGTCGGGCAGGAACATGTCGTCCGGGCGCTTTCTCATGCGCTCGACACCGGACGGCTGCATCACGCATGGCTTTTCACGGGCACGCGCGGAGTAGGCAAGACCACGATTTCGCGCATCCTTGCCAAAGCACTGAACTGCGAACAAGGTGTGAGCGCCGCGCCCTGCGGGCAGTGCGAAGCCTGCCGCGCCATCGACTCCGACCGTTTCCCCGATTACGTGGAGATGGACGCGGCCTCGAACCGGGGGGTCGACGACATGGCGGCGCTGCTCGACCGCGCCGTGTACGCGCCTGTGATAGGACGCTACAAGGTCTATATGATCGACGAAGTGCACATGCTCACCGGGCACGCCTTCAACGCGATGCTGAAAACGCTGGAAGAGCCGCCGGAGCACATGAAATTCATCCTCGCCACCACCGATCCGCAGAAAATCCCGGTGACGGTACTGTCCCGCTGTCTGCAATTCAATCTCAAACAAATGCCGCCGGGACGAATCACGGAACACCTTGCGCGCATCCTGGAATCCGAAGCAGTCCCGTTTGAGCCAGGAGCGCTGCGCTACCTTGCCCATGCGGCCAGCGGCTCGATGCGCGACGCGCTTTCCCTGCTCGACCAGGCAATCGCCCACGGCGCGGGGAGCGTGTCCGAGGAACAGGTGACGAACATGCTCGGTGCCGTGGGCGAAGATCATCTGTACGCAATTCTGGACGCGATGGCCGAGGGAGGTGCAGACGCGCTGCTCGCAGTGGCCGACAACATGGAATCGAGAAGCCTGTCGTTCGAGGCCGCCTTGCAGGCACTGGCAACCCTGTTGGCGCGGGTGGCGCTGGCACAGTTCGCGCCTGCCGCCATTACCGACGCAGACGAACGCGCCCGGCTGCTGGCCCAGGCGGGACGGTTCGATGCCGAATACCTGCAACTGGCCTATCAGATCGCCATTCATGGACGCGACGAACTGCCGCTCGCGCCCGACGAATACACGGGTTTCACCATGTGTTTGCTGCGGCTGCTGGCCTTCCGCCCGGAACAACCCTCCGCGTCAGGCATCGGGCCGTCCTCCGGTGGAGGGGGTGGCGGCGGAGGCAGCGGCAAGGCGCGGCCTTTGCCAAACAAAACCGCAGCCGCGCCTGCCGCATCCACGCCTGGCATGTCCGCGCCCGAAACCATTACAACAAACGGAAACGCAGCCGTTACAGCGGCGTTCAAGTGTGGTGACTGGCGCGAAGTCGTGCGCACGCTGAAACTCTCCGGTCTGGCGCGTGAGTGCGCCCAGCATTGCGAATGGGTAAAATGCGATGGAGACCGCTTGTATTTACGCCTCTCGGAGGCGCAGCGCCACATGCTGGACGTGAATTGCGCCGTGTTCGCGCGGATCGAAAGCGACCTTGCCCGCGCACTTGGCCGCCCCATCCGCCTGGATTTCGAGACAGGAATCATTACCGGACAGACTCCGGCACAGCTTGATGAACTCGACCGCCATGAACTGCGCGCGCAAGCGGTGGCGGCGTTGGAGAGCGACCCATTCGTGCGCGAACTGATCGAGCGTTTCGACGCCAGCCTGAGCGAAAGCACGGCCAGGTTGCTGTAGTTTCAATTCCTTTTTACTTTTTTTCGGAGCAATTCGGATGATGAAGGGCGGACTTGGCGGCCTGATGAAACAGGCTCAAATGATGCAAGAGAACATGAAGAAAATGCAGGATCAGATCGCCTTGATGGAAATCGAGGGAGAATCCGGCGCAGGCATGGTAAAAGTGACAATGACAGGCAAATACGAAGTACGCCGCGTACACATTGATCCTTCGGTGATGGACGACCGCGAAATGCTCGAAGACCTGGTTGCAGCAGCAGTCAACAGTGCAGTGCACAAGGTTGAAGCCACGACTACGGAAAAAATGTCCGGCTTCACGGCGGGGCTCAACCTGCCGCCGGGCCTGAAAATGCCTTTCTGATGCCGGAAAAACAATCCTGCCTGGATGATCTGATTGCCGCCCTGCGCTGCCTGCCCGGCGTGGGGCCGCGCTCGGCGCAGCGCATGGCCTACCATCTGTTGCAGCGCGACCGCACAGGCGCGGCGCGGCTGGCGGGAACCATCGGGCAAGCGCTCGCGGCGTTGCGGCATTGCGCGCGGTGCAATGCGTTTTCCGAAGAGGAAGTCTGCTCGCGCTGCGCGAACCCGCGCCGCGACGCCGCCCGTCTGTGCGTGGTCGAAACCCCGGCTGACCTGGCAATGATTGAACAGACACAGGCGTATGATGGTCTTTACTACGTGCTGATGGGCCACCTGTCACCGCTTGACGGCATCGGCCCACGCGAACTGGAATTCGACCGTCTGATTGCCCGCGCAAGTGACGGCGAAGTGCGGGAAGTCATCCTCGCCACCAATTTCACGAACGAGGGCGAAGTGACCGCGCACGCCCTAGCCGCGCTGCTCACCGCACGGGACTTGACGGTCAGCCGCCTCTCAAGGGGCGTGCCGGTGGGAGGGGAACTCGAACACACGGGCATCGGAACCATCGCGCAAGCGCTGAAAGAGCGCCGCGCGGTGCTGCCGTAAGCGCAAGGAAAACCATGGGCATAAACACTGATGCAAAGAAAAAGATCATCGGTGCGGTTATCCTGGCTATTGCCCCGGCGTGAAACAGTTGGTGCTCTCGCAGGCCAGGCGAAGCCGAATCAACCTGATCCCGGCCATCACCAACCAAGGCAAGCTGCGCTTCATGCCCTACCGGGAAGTTATTAACCCGGCAATCAAATTTTCATGTTCTTTCCAGCGCCGCCAGGCCCCCACCCTAACCCTCCCCCGCAAGCAG
>JAISPJ010000050.1 GCA_031274995.1 Azoarcus sp. | reverse complement strand
TCCTGGTCGCCCATCTGCGCCAGCGACAGCGCGTAACCGAAACGTCGGCGCACATCGGACGGCAACGCTATCAGATCCTTCTTGCTGCTTCCGATCCATTCGAGCGGTTTTTATTTGTCAGCCATGATAGTAAAGTTTATACCTGTTCAGGTAAAATTACAAGCGGAGCAGCTTCATAGGTTCACGGTATACGTCACAAAACATACCCGCAGCGGTTCTTGCCCTTACTCTGTGGGCGTTTTCATTCTTAGTTATTGTGAGCCAGCGGTGGTTGATTGCGAGCCGGGGCGTCCTGAATGCAAGCCCATTCGCAGCTAATGTGAGCCAGGTGGCGGTTTCAGTCGCAACCAATGTGAGCCTGAAGTCGCGCTGATTGCGGGCCGCTGGAGATACGTTTGCAAGCCGCTACAAATAGGCGAGCATTTTTGAAAAAATCGGGAAAGAGCTAAGGGTAATGACTCTATAATTACGACCCACAAAGATGATGCCGCAGAGCAACCAGGCATCGTCTTGGGGTATTTCCGGGGGTATCTTGAAAACAGGAGAACAAGAAACCGCGTAACGGCGGGGTTTGTTTGAATGGTTCGATTCCGGCATGTCGCCGGGTTTTATTTGTTCATTCTCGCGCTTGTTCCTTCCCGCTTTCTTCTTTCTTGCATGAAATCCATTGTCATCCTTGTTTCCGGCCGGGGCAGCAACATGGAGGCTATCGTCCGGGCGGAAATTCCCGGCGCGCGCATTGCGGCGGTCATCAGTAACCGCGCCGATGCCGCCGGTCTCGCGTTCGCGGCGCGCCAGGGTATCGAGACCGTGGTTGTCGCGCACACCGATTATGCCCGGCGTGACCAATTCGATGCTGCCCTGCGGGGCGCCATCGATGCTTACGCGCCGGATCTGGTCGTGCTGGCCGGATTCATGCGGGTACTTGGCGAGGGCTTCGTGCGGCATTACGCGGGACGTTTGCTCAATATCCATCCTTCGCTGTTGCCCGCTTTTCCGGGTTTGCATACGCACCGGCGTGCGCTTGCGGCCGGGGTGAAGCTGCATGGGGCGAGCGTGCATTTCGTGACAACCGAACTTGATGGCGGGCCGATTGTGATCCAGGCGGCTGTGCCGGTGTTGCCCGGCGATGACGAGGAAGGTCTCGCCAGCCGCGTGCTGGCCGAGGAACATCGCATCTATCCGCAAGCCGTGCGTTGGTTTGTGGAAGGGCGGCTCAACGTTGCGGAGGATGGCCGGGTCTTCGTTGCCGATGCCCGTTGTCCCGCGTTTTCCCTGCATTTGCCACCGCTTGACGCGGAATGGATTTGAACTCATGTGGTTGACGATGCTCCGCGCCGTGCCGGTTGTTTGTATCTCGACCATGGTTGTTCTGTCTGGAATGTTTCCGGGCGTTGGCCGGGCGGATAACGGGAAAGAGGCTTTAGTCTGGCCTTCAACCGGGGCGGTCGATTACCGCGTGTCCTATGGCGAGGGTGGTCTGGTTCTCGGTCAGGGACATTATTCGTGGGCGCATGACGGTGCGAAGTACCAGATGCGGCTTGCGCTGGAGACAACAGGCATAGTGGCGATGCTGCATAAGCTCGATTATGTGCAGTTGAGCCAGGGGGACATCGGAATGAACGGCCTGCGCCCGTCGCGCTTCGATGTCAACCAACAAGGCAAGACCCCGGAAGTAGCGCTGTTCGACTGGAATGGAGAGTCCGGCGCACGGGTGAGTATCCGCCGTGGCGAGCGGGAGAGGCACAACCTGGAACTGACGCCGGGGGATCAGGATATCCTCAGCATCTGGCGGCAGGTTGGTCATATGGATAAATTGCCGGACAGCCTGCTCATAGCCGGCAACAAGAGCGCCCGCCACGCCCGGATCGTGAGCCTTGGAGACGTTGACCTCAAAGTGCCGGCGGGCCGTTTTGCGACACGGCATTTCAACGCCCGATCCGAAGACGGGAAGTTAAAGATCGATTTCTGGCTGGCGAAAGCGCATCACATGGTTCCGGTGCGCGTCATTCTCGGCGACGAAAAATCTGACACGCTCGTTTTTGAAGCAACGGCACTCCGGGTACCTTCGACTGACTGAACTTTGGGCGAAATTTTTCCGGCCCTTCAGGCTGCCCTCTCCCGCAAGCAGGAGAGGGCAGGAAATGCCCTCAAACCGGGTCAGTCGAATTTCAGATCGAGCTTGAGCCAGAAGTTGCGGCCCGGTTCGTAGATACGGGTTGTTTGAATATAGCCTGGCACCATGGCGCCGGATTTGCTGATGGCCTCGGCGTAGGCTTTGTCGAACAGGTTGTCGATACCGGCCGTCAGGCGCAAGTCCTTGCGCGGACGGTAGCCGCCGTTGATCGAAAATACGCCGAACCCTGCCGTCGGTCCGATATCCTGGCCCGCGATATTGCCTTTGTCTTTATCGAAGCGGTTTTGCGCGGCAACCAATCGCAACAGGGCACCGGCCAACCAGGTGCCGTCGTCGTAGTCAAGCGTGAAGCGGCTGTCGAGCGGCGGTATCTGCGAGAGGGGCGTATGGTCGGTGTCGTTTCTGCCGCGCACATAGGCCAGATTGGCGCTGCTTTTCCAATGACGGCCCAATGCGTAAGCAATGCCAAGTTCTCCTCCGTAGGTCGTCGCATCGATATTGCGCACCAGCGTGGCCGGTTTCAGCGTTCTCGAATTGTCGATCAGGATGTAATCACGCACCCGGCCATAAAAGGCTGACAGTGACAATTGCATGTTTTGGCCGAGTTGGTAAACCGTGCCGGCATCCAACTGCGTGTTTTTTTCCGGTTTGGTATCGAAGGCGCTGTTGCTGGTTTCGCTTTGCTTGTTTTGCGAAATGGTTTCCCAATAATCGGGAAAGCGTTCGCTATGCCCCAGGCCGACAAAAAATGTCGAGGGTCGGCCGGCATCGCCAAAATCCTGCTCATAGCGGATAAAACCGCTGGGCAGCGTATCGCGCCGGGTTTTTCCCGACGTGGAAGAAACAGGCGCTGCGCGTTTGTCCTCCGCCTGCCAGAAATCGGAGCGCAGGCCGGCAACCAGCCGATTTTTATTTGAGAGCGACTGCGTCCATTCGGCAAATAAACCGTAATCATCATAAGAAGCATCTTCCGTGCGGGTCTTCTTCTGATAAGGATCGTTATTCTGGTTGCTGCTCGTCCGCAACCGATGACGGTTGCTTTGTTGATCGAACCCCAATGTGAGCAGTGAGTTTTCGCCCAGATTGAGGTTGCCCGCCAGGCGCAGGCCAGTGGTTAACCGGTCGGGGTTGTTGGCCGATTTCATGCCCGTGTTGTCACGCAGGCTGTAGTTGTCCATCACGTGGTCGACGTAGCTGTAATAGACACGTGCGTCGATCTTGTCGACAAGCGAAGAAATGTTCCTCTTCTCGAATTTCAGGCTGAAGTTCTCACGCGCAAATTTCGAGCCATCCATCATGCGGTCGGCGTAGGCCGCCTCGCCGTCGCTGGCTGCCGCCGACAACTCGAAGCGCGTGGTCTCGTCCGGCGTGAAACCAAGCGCCGCACTGCCGTTCCAGCGCATGTATTGCGAATGCACGCGCTGCCCGTTGCCGTCTTTGTAATCGTCCATGCTCGAGTGCGTGCCGGTCAGCCGCGCGTAATAACCAAGGTTGCCTGCCTGTGCGTCAAACACCTGATCGTTACGCCCGAAACTGCCGAACATCAGCCCGCCGAAGAGTCGGTAACCAGGCGCCTTATAGGGTTTGAAATCACGCTCAAACAAGACCGTGCCGACTGAAGCTCCAGGCCCCCAGACCACGCTCTGCGGTCCTTTGAGAACGGTAATACGGTCGTAGGACGCGGGATAAATATAGGCTGTCGGCGGATCCATCCGCCCGCCGCAACCGCCATGAATATTTTCACCATCGGCCAGAATGTTCAAGCGCGAACCGGCCATGCCGCGAAACACCGGGTCGCCGTCGGTCCCGCCCTTGCGGATCACGGAAAAACCGGGGATCGTTTTCAGATAATCCGCGCCATCGTGCGCCGGAACCGGCTGGCGCGGGGCTTTCGCATCCGTGATGACCGTCAGCGGATCGGACATCGGGGCCGCAGTAACGACGACCGGATCGAGCGCCTGCTCTTCCTCGGCCATGGCTGGCAATGTGGCGAATGGGGAGATGCCGAGCAGGGAAAGCAGGGAAAAAACGCGCAGTAATGAAGTGTGTGGCTCGCGCCGGGCAGGATTGCGATAAATCGAGAAAGTCATTGTGGTTCTCCAAACGGATGTCATCTGTGCGTCAAAAGGGCACAGAACAACGCAACGCCGGGCATGGCCCATGCGTTATGGCAACATCAAACAGCGTTCAGAGAAAAAGCGGCGGCGCACGTGCCTGGCTTGGCTGCCAAATGAACCTGGCGTGCAGCGCGGAGAAGAAAAGGGGCGGGAAATAACGGCCATGCGCCGCGATGAACGGCAATGGTGCCAATTCGACGGGAGACAGCCCGAACGAACCGGCGTGCGTCAAGCAGAACGGGCATTGCGCGAAGCAGTTGTCCTGCCGGTCGGCATCCCCGGGAATTCGCGGTGCCGATGGGGTGTTTCCAAACAGCGCGACGGGAAGCTTCTGCAACCCTTCAATCGTGCACAGTTCGGCCCAGCCGGGCAGGAGCGTCGTTTGCCCAAACCAGATACGCGAAATCGCCGGCGCGAACGATGCCATCAAAATGGCGAAAATCGCCAGCCACAAAAGCGGCTTTTTCAGATAGCGGTTATTGATGGTCGTTCCCATGGAGTGACATTGTATCTTCAGATAAAACATACCTCCATCAGAGAAATCTGGTTATATCTTCAGATGAACCATGCTTCCATCAGAAAAATCTGACGCGCGGCCCGGCTCAAAGTCAAGGCAATCGCATTGCCGTTCTCAATAGCTGGTGCGCTTGGTGATTGGTGTGCCGCTTTTTTGTATGGGCCGAGATTCAACACCCACTACGCGGCGACGATGCGGAACTCGGTGGCCTTGGCGACGGGGCGCACGAGATTACGCTCGCGCTTGAGATCGACGATGCCGTAGTTGGACATGGTTTTGAGCGTGCGCGACAGGTTGCCCGGCTCGCGGCCCGTGGTCTGAGCCAGCGCCGAGATGGATTCGGGTTCAGTCTCGGCTATGACACGCAGCAACGCACGGTTGTCGTCGCTCAACACTTCGGCCAACGACTTCATCGAGGTGAACCAAACCTTCGGCTCACTCGGCTTTGGTTTGTAGTCGCCGCGCGCGATGGCTAGTACGCGCTTACGAATCTGGTCTTGGGGCATGATGCCGATAACGATGGATTTCATGGCTTACTTACCTCCAGCAGGACGCGATCCACGTCCGCGAAAAAATCTTCCAGCAACTGCTGGGCATCCTTAAACTCGTAGGGTACGCCCTTGTCCGAGGTGTTCCGGTGCTTGTGGTCGAATGTCAAGATGCGCCCAGCGTACTTGAACTTCTTTGGTGGCTTGACAGCATGTGCGTTGTCGTAGCCTAAAATGCGGTCGCCATACGGTTCGTGCAGCGTCAGCGAGTATCGGATGCCGTGCGGAATCATGTCGGACTCTTCGACGCGCCACGCCTCCAGCTTGATTCAGTAACCGTTCCCCTGATCGAGGATCGACCCGTTCAGATCAAGCAAGGTGTCAATGGCGGCATCGCGTTTCATGCTTAAGTATATCACCTGTTGATACTGTACACCTTGGTCAAGCAAAACACCCTGCGACGGTTGTCGCAAAACAAGTGTTTTTCGACACTCTTTCGTCCTTGGCTAGGTTTCGCCGTCCTACTGATGTTTTTTCGGGAAAACGGACGATTTCCGTGCGATGAGACAGAAATCGATCCACAAGTCTTCGTCATGTTGAGCAGGGCAGGGGCAGTGGTGTCGGCGAACTTGAAGAATTATGGCTTTTGGCGTAAATGCGGTTGCCCCAAGCTCAAAATGAGTTATACCGTACGAATTCTTCCAGTTTGGCTTTTGCCGCGCCGCTTTCGATCGCTTTGTCCGCGCGTGCAATGCCGTCGGCGATGGTATCGGCCACGTTGGCTGCATAGAGTGCCACGCCGGAATTGAAGACCACGATGTCACGGGCCGGGCCGGGCTGGTTGTCGAGCACGGCGCGCAGCATTG
>JAISPJ010000037.1 GCA_031274995.1 Azoarcus sp. | reverse complement strand
TCCTGCATCCCCTTGGGCGTCATCATTTGCGTGCCCGGCGCGATGGCCGACGGCGCGACGCTCTGCCGGTGATGCGGCGTGTTGTCGGGATGCGACATGCGTCCGGCGTGCATGAGCTGGATGAAAATGCGGCCATCCTTGCCGTGCACGGCATCGGCGACTTTCTTCCAGCCTGCGATATGCGCGCCGGTGTAAATGCCCGCCGTGCCCATGTAGCCTTGGGCATCGTCCGAGGGCTGAGTGCCTTCGGTGACGATCAGGCCGACACCGGCGCGTTGCGCGTAGTAAGTGGCTGCCAGTTCGCCCGGCGTGCCGTCGAACTGCGCGCGCGAACGAACCATCGGCGCCATGACCAGCCGGTTGCGCAGTGTGTAACGGCCAACGCGGACGGAATCGAACAATTTATTCATGATGGAGGCTCCTGGAACTTGTGGATGGAAGAAAGAGCCGGCCCGGCTTGCTACGAAGCTGTACCGCAGGAAGCCATGATAGTTTTTTTTGGATTTCGGATGGGGAAATTGATCTGGCCCGCCATTTCCCTTCGGCTTCAATCCTTGTCGCAAAACGCCTTGATCGACTCTTCGGCACGTGCAATCTCTGCCGCCCGTTCTTCGTCATTCAGAATCTTGCGCCCGCCATCCTCGGTAGCCAGGGCAATGCGTTTTCCGCTGTTAAATGCGGCATGCTGGGCACGTGCGCGTTGGCAGTTCTGCTTGCGCTGCTCGTCACGGGCAGCCTCTTTCTCTGCTTTCTCACGGGCTTCGGCGGCAGCGGCGCGGCGCTTGCGGAATTCTTCGTCACGTTGTTCGGCCTGGCTCTTTTCCCTGGAGGGAGCGGGAGTAGCAGTAACGGCGGCATTGTTTGGTTCAGCGCTGCCTTCCGTATTCTCTGTGGCCTCGGTTTTGTCCGGCTCGGGATTGGCCGTCGGTTGTACATGTTTGTGCGTTTTCATCTGGATGCCCTGTTGGGCCGGAGGGGGCATGTCCGAGAAATGTGTCTTGCCGTCCTTGTCTTTCCATTGATAAATCTGGGCACTTGCGGACAAGGCGGCAGCCAGGCCGAAAATGAGTACGATGGAGCAGACTGGGCGTTTCACTTTTCGTCTCCTGAAGCGCGGCTTACAAGGTAGGGTAGAGCTTTGTATAATGCGAATTTGACTGAAAGGAAAAAAGTCATGCGTGTGATCCAGAAGGCGCTGACATTTGATGATGTCCTTCTTGTCCCCGCCCATTCGGCAGTGCTGCCGCGCGATGTGGGACTGGACACACGGATAAGCCGCAATATCCGTCTCAATATTCCTCTGGTATCTGCGGCGATGGATACCGTCACTGAATCGAGGCTTGCCATTGCGCTTGCGCAAGATGGCGGCATCGGCATCGTGCACAAGAATCTCCCTCCGGCAGAACAGGCCGCGGAAGTGCACAAGGTCAAGCGTCACGAGTCCGGTGTGCTCAAGGACCCCGTGACCATCCCGCCTACCATGACCGTGGGCGACGTTATCGAACTCCAGCGCCGTTATCACTTCTCCGGTGTGCCCGTGGTCGAAGGTGGCAAGGTCGTCGGTATCGTTACCAACCGCGACACCCGTTTCGAGACTCAACTCGATCAGTCCGTCCGCGAGATCATGACGCCACAGGAACGCCTGGTGACGGTGCGCGAGGGCGCAAGCCTCGATGAAGCCCGCGAACTGCTGCGCCTGCATCGTCTTGAGCGCGTGCTGGTGCTCAATGACGCGGGCGAGCTTTGCGGCCTTATCACGGTCAAGGACATGATGAAGTCCACCGAACACCCCTTCGCGGCCAAGGACGAACTGGGGCGGTTGCGGGTCGGCGCGGCGCTTGGCGTCGGCGACGGAACCGAAGAGCGTGCCGAGCTCCTGGCCGATGCGGGTGTCGACCTGCTCGTCGTCGACACCGCCCACGGCCATTCGCAGGGCGTTCTCAACCGCGTGGCCTGGGTCAAGAAGCATTTTCCTAACATTGACGTGGTCGGCGGCAACATCGCTACCGGTGAGGCCGCGCGGGCGCTTGCCGATGCCGGGGCCGACGGGGTCAAGGTCGGTATCGGGCCGGGTTCCATCTGTACCACCCGCATCGTTGCGGGGGTAGGGGTGCCGCAAGTCACCGCCATCGACCTCGTTGCCAATGTGCTGAAGGGTTCTGGCGTGCCGCTCATCGCGGACGGCGGCGTTCGCTTCTCGGGCGACATTGCCAAGGCGATTGCCGCTGGCGCCGATTGCGTGATGCTCGGCGGCCTTTTCGCGGGCACCGAAGAAGCTCCTGGCGAAACGGTGCTTTTTCAGGGGCGTTCGTACAAGTCGTATCGCGGCATGGGTTCTCTCGGTGCGATGGAGAAAGGCGCTGCGGATCGTTACTTCCAGGACATCTCTTCCAATATCGACAAACTCGTGCCCGAAGGGATCGAAGGCCGCGTGCCTTACAAGGGGCCTGTCGCGGCAGTCATTCATCAACTGATAGGCGGGCTGCGCGCTTCGATGGGCTATCTCGGCTGCGCCAACATCGCCGAGATGCACACGCGGGCGCAATTCGTCCAGATCAGTCCCGCCGGGGTGCGCGAATCTCACGTCCACGACGTGCAGATCACCAAAGAAGCCCCCAATTATCAAGTCGGCTGACCCCTTTCCTTTAGACCCGCTACCCACACCCATGACTCATCAGAAAATTCTCATCCTCGATTTTGGCTCCCAGGTCACGCAACTCATTGCCCGCCGTGTGCGCGAAGCCAACGTCTATAGCGAAATCCATCCCAGCGATGTGAGCGATGAGTTCGTCCGCGCATTCGCGCCCCGGGGCATCATTCTCTCCGGCAGCCACGCCAGCACCCACGAGGATCACCAATTGCGTGCGCCGAATGCCGTATGGGAACTGGGCGTGCCGGTTCTTGGCATCTGCTACGGCATGCAAACGATGGCCGTGCAGTTGGGCGGCGAAGTCAGTTGGTCCGACACGCGCGCATTCGGTTATGCCGAAGTGCGCGCTCAGGGTCACGGCCCGTTGTTTGGCGGCACTGCCGACCTCATCAATCCCCAGGGCCACGGCATGTACAAGGTGTGGATGAGCCACGGCGACAAGGTAACAAAACTGCCTCCCGGCTTCGCCCTCATGGCTTCCACCGAAAGTTGCCCCATTGCCGGGATGTTCGACGCCACGCGCGGCTATTTTGCCGTCCAGTTTCACCCGGAAGTTACCCACACCATCCAGGGCGCGGCCATGATTACCCGCTTTGCGCGAGACATCTGCGGCTGCACGGGCGACTGGATGATGGGTGACTACATCGCGGAAGCCATCGAGCACATCCGCGAGCAGACAGGCGATGAAGAGGTCATTCTTGGTCTGTCCGGCGGGGTCGATTCTTCCGTTGCCGCCGCGCTCATCCATCGCGCCATTGGGGATCGGCTGACCTGCGTCTTTGTTGACCATGGACTGCTGCGCCAAAACGAAGCCAGGATGGTCATGGACATGTTTTCCAGGCGCCTGCAAACCAAGGTCGTGCACATCGACGCCTCGGCGCAATTCTTGTCCAGGCTTGCTTCCGTGACCGACCCCGAACGAAAGCGCAAGATCATCGGCCACGAGTTCATCGAAGTCTTTCAGGCCGAAGCCCGGAAACTCACCAACGCCCGTTGGCTTGCGCAAGGCACGATCTATCCCGACATCGTCGAATCCGGCGGCACGAAAACGCGCAGGGCCGCCACCATCAAAAGCCACCACAACGTTGGCGGGCTACCCGAAACCCTCGGTCTCAAGCTGCTCGAACCCCTGCGTGAACTCTTCAAGGACGAAGTGCGCGAACTCGGCGTTGCCCTTGGTCTGCCGCATGAAGTGGTCTACCGCCACCCCTTCCCCGGTCCCGGCCTGGGCGTGCGCATCCTGGGCGAGGTCAAAAAGGAATACGCGGACCTGCTGCGGGCCGCCGATGCCATTTTTATCGAAGAGTTGCGTTCCTCCATCGAGCCTCACAGCGGCAAAAGCTGGTACGACCTCACCAGTCAGGCGTTTGCTGTCTTCCTGCCCGTCAGGAGCGTGGGCGTAATGGGCGATGGCAGAACCTACGAATACGTCGTGGCGCTCCGTGCCGTGCAGACCAGCGATTTCATGACGGCGGATTGGACAGAACTCCCTTGGGCGCTCCTCAAGCGAGTGTCGAACCGCATCATCAACGAAGTACGCGGCATCAACCGCGTCGTCTACGATGTTTCAGGAAAACCGCCGGCGACGATCGAGTGGGAGTGAAATCGGGTCTTTCGAGGACTGTTTCTGCCGCACCCCCCGGATTATCTTTGTTGTTTCGCATGTGGCATGCGTGAGTCTCCGTCTCCCATAAACACCCATTCAGCATATATCTTGACCCCGTCGAAGTGCGCAAAATGATCTGAGAACCCGGAAACACGGATCGGAGCGCAGATGACATTCTCGAAAGTGTCAAAAGATTTTGTCTGCGTATTTCTAACTCAGTACACTAGATGTTTAGTCCTCTTTGAAGGATTCGCCCGGAGGCGCGCCGAACATTGCCATGAATTCTGCCTCGGTCATCTGGTTGGTTTTTTCGGCGAACGAATAAAACGAGGGTTTCCGGTCGATGAAAATTTCGTTGACCAACGTCAAGCCCCCGGTATCGTCAAGCAGTCCGACGGGAAGGTAGTACGAGCCGTCGCTTTTCACCCGGTAAAACAGCGGGCTGCCGCAACGCTTGCAGAAACCTCGCTCGGCCCAGTCGGACGACGGATAGACGACGATAGCATCCTTACCCTTAAACACGGTTTCCGGTGTGCAGGCAATGGCCACAAAAGGGCCGCCAATCCAGCGTTGGCACATTTTGCAATGGCAGACTCCGGCTTCATGATTGGCGAGGACTGCCGAAACCTGGACGGCGCCACAGAGACAGTGGCCGGATTTCGTTTTTTCGGACATGGGCTTCCCTTTTTATGTAGTTACGAATCGTAATCATACTCTTGGATAATTGGAGATACCCGTTTCGGAATATGGTTCCTGAACATACAATGGCGATGCTTGGGCTGCGCCACTGTGCTGCTTGTTCATTTTATGTCCTGCCTTGCCCAAAAATGGCAATGAATACAAATGCAAATGCCGGTTGCCATCATTGAATCCCTTGACCATGAAGGCCGTGGCATTACGCGGGCAGGGGGCAAAGCGGTGTTCGTTGAGGGCGCGTTGCCGGGAGAGACGGTCGAGTACGAATCCCTGCGCGTCCGTCCAACCTATGAACAGGCCCGCGCTAACCACATCCTTCGTGAAAGCGGGCTGCGCATCGTGCCGCGCTGCCCGCATTTCGGGGTATGCGGCGGCTGCTCGAGTCAGCATCTCGACCCTGTGGCGCAGGCGGTGGTAAAGCAGCGGGTGATGGAGGATGCTTTCTGGCATATCGCAAAACTTCGGCCCGAAATCATTTATCCGGCAATAGCCGGGCAGGCGTGGGGTTATCGCCAGCGCGCACGGCTCGGTGTGCGGAAGGTTCCGAGCAAGGGCGGGGTGTTGATCGGGTTTCACGAAAAGCGATCCAGTTATATCGCCGATCTTGTCTGTTGCCCCGTGTTGCCGCCGCATGTGTCGGCAATGTTGCCCCGGTTGCGTGTGCTGCTGGGGGGGCTCTCGATTGCTGACAGGGTTCCGCAGATCGAAATGGCGATAGGCGAGCGTGAGTCGGGCGAATCAGTCACCGTATTGGTGTTTCGTTGCCTGTTGCCATTTTCCGGCGCGGATATGAAGCGACTGAAGGCGTTTGGCGAGGCCGAAGGAGTGGACGTCTGGCAGCAGCCTGGCCAGCCGGACACCGCCAGCCCGTTGGCTGGCAGCGGCGGCGCAACCGGGTTGTTCTATTCCCTGCCCGAATTTGATGTGCGCTTGGCGTTTCGCCCCGGTGACTTCACCCAGGTCAACGTCCACGCCAACCGTTTGCTGGTTCGCCGCGCCATGCAGATGCTCGATCCGCAAGCAAAGGAGCGGATTGGCGATTTGTTCTGCGGCTTGGGCAATTTCACCCTGCCCATTGCGCGTCGGGGCGCGATGGTGGCGGGTGTGGAGGGCAGCGCGGCGATGGTGGCCCGTGCCACGGCGAACGCCCGGGCCAACGGGCTGGATGCGCGTGCCCTGTTTTATGCTGCCGATTTGTTCGAGACGACCGTGGACAGTTTTGCGGCGCTTGGCCCTTTCGACAAGCTGCTGCTCGATCCTCCGCGTGAAGGCGCGATTGCCGTGGTCAAAGCTATTGATCCGCACAACAGCCCACGGCGTATCGTCTATGTGTCGTGCAATCCCGCAACGCTCGCCCGCGATGCCGCCGCGCTGGTGCGGGAAAAAGGCTATGGCTTGCGTGGCGCGGGCATCATCAACATGTTTCCGCATACCTCGCATGTGGAGTCGGTGGCGTTGTTCGAGCGGGCCTGAGGGCAGAGGCGCAGTTCAATTGTCGAGTGGACGATCTCTTCGTGTGCCATCAGCCGCTCCCGGATGATGGCAGGCGTGACCGCCGCGTCATGCGTGATTGCGGTGATGGCACAGGAGTAGGCATTTTTGCCCACGCGCCAGACGTGCAGGTCATTGATGCGCGTATCGGCTGCTTCGGCAGAGCCAACGATTTCCCGGACGACTGGATGGTCCATTTCTCTGTCCAATAGCACTTTGCCGGTCTCGGTGATGAGTCCTTTTGCCCAGATGTCGTGATAATTTTTAAATCATTGCCATTGTATCTCTTCATCCATTTTGTAAAGTTTCTTGTATAAGTTCATGTTAATATTAAGAATATATGCTGGTATATATCAAGTATTTTTACTATTAGTATTTTCTGCAATTGGCGAGAATGAGGAATTGACAATAAATTATCAGAATGGACACATTCCAAACGTACTCCTTAACCTTCAAATCAGAGTGGCTCAGGGGTAAATAGTAGAAAGGATACTTAATGTCAATGTATTTTCATCAATTTTGCCTTGGGTATTTTCAGCGGAAGTGTCAGATGACTGGAACTCTTTATGGGGAGAAGGTCAAAATAGCCAACGTTGTCTGTAACAATAGTCCTGATTTCTGAAAGTACGCATGCGTATCAACAAGCAACTTTATATTTGTATTGCTGCCGCTTTGATCGGTACTGTACTCGCCGCATGCACAGAACTGGTTTTTCTGTCTGCTAATAACCTGAAACTGGAAAGTAGCGATCATGTCTTTTTCACTGTTACTACGATCATCATCGCCGTCCTCTCATTGGTGACATTAGGACTGACTGGTTTCTTGCTCAAGACAATTCCCAAGAAATCAATTGATGAAAACCACACCCTGTTGAAACAATTTAATGGTAAAGACTATTCTGCTCGTCATTCCGGTAATAGCGACGCTGAGCTTGCCGTGGCCTTTGAAGCCGTGGCCTTTGAAGGGATGATGAATGAGCTGTACGGTTTGCTTCAGCCCATCCAGATCAAGGTAAATGCCATTGACGGCAACGTGGATGCCTTGACCAACGGGATATGCCAAGTGGCGGCAGACCAGGCGAACCTGTTTTCCCTCAACGCCGAAATCGAGACAGTACGTGCGCAAGGGGATGGCTTTTCCATTGTCACAAGTGAAATATTGTCACTCGCAAAGCATACCGGGCGCCTGACAAACGATATTCGCGACATGGCAAACCAGCTTCGAACGAGGGTCGCCGAGGTTGCCGCCGAACTGGAGCATGTGGTCGGACGTGTTAACCCCGATTAGGTCAGGTTGTTGCAATGCAACAATATATACTGTTATTTTACATTATTCCCTTGATTTTACCTTGTTTATACTTTAAGTTGAAATTGTGCAATGCAACAAGGTAGTTAGAGTTTAGTCCGTAACAGGAGATTGATAATGAACACCAAGACTCATGGAATACAGCGTAACGCACATGTCAGCGCGGACTCGTGCACTCTCCCGCTTCAACGGGAGGCGATCATCAGGAAGGCGCAGGAAAGCGTGCGTGCCTCACATCAGCGGATGCGCAGCCGCTGCCATAGCCACGGCGTGCGTGTGTAAGGCAGGCGAGGTCTCTTTTTCAGCCGGTTTTTTACTGC
The DNA here is from genome assembly GCA_031274995.1 of Azoarcus sp. Lineage (GTDB taxonomy): Bacteria > Pseudomonadota > Gammaproteobacteria > Burkholderiales > Rhodocyclaceae > WRNU01. The sequence continues at coordinate 26,404 of JAISPJ010000037.1, read as the reverse complement.
CCGCGCAGGAAGAGGCGGTCGAGGTCGGCCAGTGTGAACTGCGCCCAGGTAGGACGCCCGTGGTTGCATTGGTCAGCCCGCTCCGTTTTTTCCATATCTCGCAGCAGGGCGTTCATTTCCGGTACGCTCAGTTGCCGATTGGCACGGACAGCCCCGTGGCAGGCCATCGTGGCGAGCAGGTTGTTGCGCCGCTGGGTAATGGCTTCTGAGGCCGGGTATTCGCGCAGTTCTTCCAGCAGCTCGCGGAACAGTTCCACTACCGGCGCGTTGGCAAGAAGTGCCGGGACGGTGCGCACGGCGAGTTCCCTGGGGCCGGCAACCGAGACATCGAAACCCATTTTGAGCAAGGTATCGGCGTGGGATTCCGTTGTCGCCATTTCCGCCGGACTTGCGCTGAATATTGCGGGAACCAGCAAGCGCTGCACGGAAGGCGTACCGTCGAGCACGGTCTTGAGTTTTTCGTAAAGAATGCGCTCATGTGCGGCGTGCATGTCGATGAGCGTAAGTCCCCGGGCGTTCTGCGCCAGGATGTAGGTGCCGTGCAGTTGAGCAAGGGCGTAGCCAAGCGGGTTTTCGGCGCCGGTGGCGGCGTGTGCGGTTTCAGCCGTGGGCGTGTCGGAAGAGTGGGGCCCGGCACTGGAGGCGAAGCTGAAATACGCCTGACTCGCCGAGTCCATGACAATGCGCCCCGGCGTGGCGGTGTGGTGGCCTGAAGGCAGGGGATAGCGCCCGATGCTGTTGCTGACGGCTGATATGGGCGCGGAAAGGGGCAGGGCGACGGGATCGGTTTCCCGTTCGGTCATCTGCGCTTGCGTGTGGCTCTGGCTTGTTTCGCCCAATGCACGAACAAGGGCGTGAAAGACGAACTGGTGCACGCCACGGGTATCGCGAAAGCGGACTTCGGTCTTGGCCGGATGCACATTGACATCGACGCCCGCCGGGTCGAGTTCGAGGAAGAGTACGTAGGCCGGATAGCGGTTGCCGTGCAGTATGTCGGCGTAGGCTTGGGCGATGGCATGGTTGAGCAGCTTGTCGCGCACATGCCGTCCGTTGACGAAAAAGTATTGCGCGTCGCGCCGGTTGCGGGCATAAGACGGAAGGCTGGCGAAACCGGTGAGCCTGAGCGCGCTTTCCGCACGGATTTCGCGTGCCTGTTCCAGAAAATCGTCTCCCATCAGCGTGGCGATGCGCGTGCGCGCATCGCCCGCGTTCAGGCGGTGAAATACGCGCCTGTTGTGGGCAAGCTGCATGGCGACATCCGGCCTGGCAAGCGCGATGCGACAAAATATCTCTTCGCAGTGGGCAAATTCGGTGGCATCCGTCTTGAGGAACTTGCGCCGCGCCGGCGTATTGTAATAGAGATTGGCAATATCGATGACCGTGCCATAATTGAGAGCGGCAGGAACCGGTTCGCGGTGGGTGGAATCGATTTTCCAGGCGTGATCCGAACCTTTGGTGCGGCTGGTGAGGGTCGTGTGGGCCACGGCGGCAATGGCAGCCAGCGCCTCGCCACGAAAACCCATTGTGCTAACCCGTTCGAGATCGTCGAGAGAGGCTATTTTGCTGGTGGCGTGACGCTCCAGCGCGAGGGCAAGCTCTTCGCGGGGGATGCCGCAGCCGTCGTCGGTGACGAGAATGCGGCGCACACCGCCTGTCTCCAGTTGTACGTCGATGGCCTTTGCTCCGGCATCGAGCGCGTTTTCCAGCACCTCCTTGAGCACCGAGGCAGGGCGCTCGACCACTTCGCCTGCGGCGATCTGATTGATAAGCAGTTCAGGCAGGAGGTGGATCGGAGGCATGGGTGGATTAGCTTTTCAGAGAACCATAAGGGTAGCGAAGAGCACCAGGCGAGACAACTGTTCGATGTTACTCTTTATGCCCATCATCCTCCGGGACGGCGATGTGATGGCAGGAGAGCCTTTGTGCGGCTGCGTTACCTGATACTCCCTTCTCCCGCAAGCGGGGGAGGGGTAGAATGCCCCCGGTTTTTTTGGAGAGCTTTCATGTCGTTGCTACGCCTGCCTCTGCGCTTGTATTTCGTCGCGTTGTTCATACTGTGCGTCGGCGAAGTGTGTTTCGGGGTCTTCTATCTGCAATCGGTGAAAGGGGTCGACCCCTGCCCGATGTGCATCATGCAGCGTTATGCCCTGCTGGGGGTCGGGCTTGCCGCTCTGGTTGGCGCGTTTCACAACCGGGGCGCGATTGCCTATGGGACGCTGATAACACTCGTGGCTCTGGCCGGGGGAGGAGTCGCGGTTCGGCAAAGCTGGCTGCAACTCTACCCACAGCAAGCGCAGGGGTGTGGCCCCGGCCTTGAATATATGCTGGAGAGCTTTCCGCTGGCCGAACTTTTGCCCAAGCTGTTCCGGGGTGAAGGCGATTGCAGCGTCGTCGACTGGACGCTTTTCGGCCTGTCGATCGCCAATTGGGGACTCATTACATTTGCCGGGATCGTGATCGTGACGCCTTGGGTGGTTTGGCGTTTCCGCCGCGCAAAGCGTCGTTGATATGCGAGGAGGGTGCTGAGGCTGTGTTCAGCCGACGATGCGGACGGTGGAGCCGCCGATTTCGTATTGCCCGCTGTCGAGCGCGTGGCATCGAGTGACGCGCAGGTGCGTCACCAGCGGGGGGTACTCCGCTTTGTCGCTCGGGGAAGCAATCACGACTTCGACGACTTCGCCTTTGGCAGGAACGTAGCTGGCGCGCAAGGTCATCCCGCTCACGCTCAATTCGATACATTCCGCAGTGACTTCGTTTCCTTCGCTCGGACGGATGTGGGCGGAGCACCCGAGGGGAATACGGCGGTCCAGACGACGGTCTCGTGGGGAAGCATGATCCATGATCGATACCGGGAACAGGGTTGAAGAAGGAGCATTGTACCGCACGTACGCTTGATGACCATGACCGAAATCACATGGCGGAAGCATCGGCAGCATTGTTGCGCATCTTGTAGTCAAGGCAGGACAAAGAAGATCTGAGCCTTGTTTACAGCCCGAGTTCATCGAGCAGGGCGATGGTGCGTGTGGTTGCGCCACGGTTGGCGGCCGCGAATGCGCGTCCGGTTTTCGACATTGCCGCCCGCGCGGCAGGGTCTTCCAGCAGGGCGAAGGCGATGCGCATGGCCATTTCAATGTTGTCACAACGGCGGGCCGCTCCGGTTTCAACCGCTTCGTCGGCGGTGCGCTGGAAGTTGAATGTGTGCGGCCCGAGCAGGATCGGTGTGCCCACGGCGCAGGCTTCAATGGGATTCTGCCCGCCGAAGGAAAGCCAACTCCCGCCGATCAGGGCAACATCGGCTGCCATGTAGTAGGCGAACATTTCGCCTGTCGAGTCACCGAGCCAGACTTGGGCGCTGATCGGCAAGGGGGCTGGCGGGATGGCGGAACGCCGCGTTACGGTTAGCCCACGTGCGCGGATGAGCGCCTCGACTTCGTCGAAACGCTGTGAATGGCGCGGTGTGAGGATGAGCAGGGTTTCCGGGTTTCCTGAGGGGGATGCGTGGATGAAGGCATCGAGTATGGCTTCTTCTTCGCCCTCGCGCGTGCTGGCGGCGAAGATCGTCGGGCGTGCGCCCCGGTGCGCACGGAAGTCTGCGCCGAGGGCAAGCATTTCGGGTGATGGTTCTACATCGAATTTGATGTTTCCGGTGATGCTGACCCGGTGTGCGCCCAGTGCCGCAAGGCGCGCGGCATCGGCGGCGCTTTGCGCGCCGATGGCCGTGAGTGCGCCGAGGGTGAGGCGGGTCAATGCGGGCAGGCGGGCGTAGCGCCGCGCTGAACGTTCTGACAGGCGGGCGTTGGCGAGCAGGACCGGCACGCCACGTCGTTGGCAGGTAGTGAGCAGCATCGGCCAAAGTTCGGTTTCCATGACGATGCCGAATGCCGGGCGGAAGTGGCGCAGAAAGCGCACAACGAACGGCTCGAAGTCATAGGGCAGGTAGGCTCGGAGCACTCTGGTGTTTTCGCCAAAGAGCGCCTCCGAGGCGGCGCGTCCGGTGGGCGTCATGTGGGTGAGCACGACGGCGTGTTCAGGGTAGCGTTCGAGCAGGGCCCGCACGAGCGGTTCGGCGGCGCGTGTTTCACCCAGTGAGACCGCGTGTACCCAGATCACCGGGCCCGGCGCCCGTACACGGTAGCCGCCGAGCCGCTCCTGGATATGATGCAGGTAGGCGGGCTGTTTGCGCGCGCGCCGGTACAGCCTGAAAAGCGCGGCGGGCAGGACGGGTAGCCAGAGCAGGTTGTAGGGGAGAAGGAGCAGACGCTGGAACAGCGGCATCGGGTTGTGGCACAAGGGCGACGAAAAAAAGAAGTATAAGGTTTCCGTCTGTAAAAAAAGCAAGAGGCGAAAAGTCTGTGTTGGCCATGCGGCTTGTTTTATCCGTGTTCGCCCGGCATCACGGAAAGCCGGGGACGGCAGGAGCATGAGATAATCACCGTCCGCTCTCATATCGTTATTGCTGTCGCGTATGAAAATTCTCGTCACAGGTGCCGCCGGTTTCATCGGCATGCATGTCTCCGAACGGCTGCTCGCGCGTGGCGACGAGGTGATTGGGCTCGATAACCTCAACGATTATTACGATCCTTCCCTCAAGGAGAGCCGCCTGGAACGTCTGCGCCCCTTTGAGCGTTTCCGGTTTGTAAGGCTGGACGTGGCCGACCGCGGAGCGATGGCGTCCCTGTTTGCTGAAGGGAAGTTCGACCGCGTGGCACACCTTGCCGCCCAGGCCGGGGTACGTTATTCGCTGAAAAACCCGTATGCTTATGTTGATAGTAATCTGGTCGGGTTCGTGAACATTCTTGAGGGTTGCCGCCACAATCGCGTCGAGCATCTGGTTTATGCTTCCAGTTCCAGTGTCTACGGCGGCAATGCCAGGATGCCGTTTTCAGAGCACGACAACGTCGACCATCCGGTGAGCCTTTATGCCGCCACCAAGAAGGCCAATGAGTTGATGGCTCACACTTACAGCCATTTGTACGGGTTGCCGACTACAGGGCTGAGATTTTTCACCGTCTATGGGCCATGGGGGCGCCCCGACATGGCGCTTTTTCTCTTTGTCAGGGCGATTCTGGAAGATCGGCCCATCAATGTGTTCGGCCACGGCAAGATGAAGCGGGATTTCACTTATATCGACGACATTGTGGAAGGGGTGGTCCGCGTGCTCGACCGCAAGGCCGGGCCGGACTCGGCGTTCGACCCTCTTTGCCCCGATCCGGGGCGTTCGTGCGCGCCGTACCGGGTGTTCAATATCGGCAATCACGATCCGGTCGACTTGATGGATTTCATCGAGGCAATCGAGGATGCGTTGGGGCGCAAGGCCCGCAAGAATTTTCTGCCGATACAGGATGGCGATGTTCCTGCCACGTATGCCGATGTCTCGGAACTCGGTGTCTGGACGGATTTCAAACCCGCTACCAGCATACGTGACGGAGTGGGACGCTTCGTTGCCTGGTATCGCGCTTACTACGGAGGTTGACCGTGCAGGTTCTCAGCCCCCGTGCCGCTCTGGCCTGTTATCTGATGTTGCTGCTGGCCTATCTGGCCGGGGCGGTCGTGCCTCCGCTGGACGGGGTTTCTGCCGGGTATGCCGACATCGCGCTTGGCATCCTTGAAGGAGGCAAGTGGACGCAGTTCATCACCCAAGGGCAAATTTACCGGGGCGGCCCGCCTTTGCTGTTCTGGTTGACCGCGCTTTCGTTCGAGCTTTTCGGCGTCAGTGTGGTTTCCTTCAAGCTGCCGTCCCTGCTGTTTTCTGCGCTGGCCGTCTATTCCACCGTCCGTCTTGGTTCGCTGCTCTACAACGAAACGGTTGCCCGGCTGGCGGGCGTGATCCTGGCGAGCGCGTTCGCGTTTCTGTTCGTCAACAACATGGCGGATATGGATGCCCTGCTCATCGGGTCTGTCGTTTTTGCGACATGCCAGTTGTTCATTTTTGTCACCGATGAAAACAAGCTTTCAGCCCGTGCGCATCTCGTCGTGGCCGGGGCCGGTCTGGCGCTTGGTCTGGCGGCCAAAGGCTTGGTTGGCGTAGTGCTGCCGCTCTCGGCCGTGTTTCTCTACCTTGTTTACCGGCTCGAATGGCGGCGGATTTTTGATCCGTTCTGGCTGGTGTTGCCGCTGCCCGTCCTGCTGTTTGCTTCGCCGCTGCTTTACGCTTACCACGCGCAGTTTGGCACGGATGGGTTGATGAAATTCGTCCTGTGGCTGCAAAGCGCCGAACAGCAGGTTCCAGAGAGTCTGTCCGGCGGTGGAGGCAAGGATCTGTTTTTCTATTACTACACGTACCTGTGGGCTTTCCTGCCTTGGTCGGCCATCGCGCTGTGGGCGCTGGCTTCCGGTGTGCTACGGCTTACCAATGATCGTTACTGGCCTCGTGCGCAGGGCTATGCCGTCACGCTGGGCCTTATCGTGGGCATGTTCATCTTCCTGTCGCTGGCACGGTTCAACCTGACATATTACGTCGGTGTCCTGCTGCCTTTTTTTGCCCTCCTGCTCGCGGGCTGGCTTCCCGCGCGGCTTAGGCATCCGACCTGCCTCCGCAGGTTGTGGCAGGTGCAGTATGTGGTCTTTGCGCTGGTAGTGGATGCAGCCCTCGTTTTCAACGGATGGATGTTCCCTTTGGGGGACTGGGTTGTCGTTGTGGTCGTCGTGGCGCTGCCCGTACTTGGAATCTGGGGTATTCCCCGTTGGTTTGGCGGCTCCAAGCTGATAATCGTCTCGGTGAGCATCTCTGCGGCGTTCTGGTTCCTGACCAATATCAGCTTTTATCCCAAGCTGCTCGAATACCAGGCGGGAACAGTGCTTGGCAATGTGGTGATGGAGCGGCAACTCGACAAGGCAAGAAATGTCTACTACCTCGAAGAGGGTGGCCGGGCCGCGAGTTTTGATGTCGCTATCCGGCGGCGTGTACAGACACTTGCGCTCGATGAGCTCGCCGCCAGTGATAAACCGAAAGTGCTGTTCGTCACGGCCAGGGGACATGAGATGATCCTGGAAAAGGGGCTGCTGTTTGATGTGTTGGCGCATAGTTCCGACTACGATATTTCCCATTCCCGATGGAAATTCCTCGATCCGGGTACGCGCGAAAAAGAATTGCACGGAGCTTATTTATTGCAGGTACGTCCACAGTAGAACGCGGTAAACGGATCCAACCCCCTTGCCACTCTCCCGCATCGACCCCGCCCGTTATTCCCTCCTGCTCGCCGACAAGGTAGAAAGTTTTTGCCGCGTGTTCGCCGCTGCGGGCGTGACCGTTCCCGCGCCGCAAGTGTTTGCTTCGCAACCGCTCGGCTACCGGCTTCGGGCAGAGTTCCGTTTATGGCACACGGGAGAGAGGCTTGATTACGCGATGTTCGATCCTGCCGACCCGCGCCGCGCTGTGCCGGTGGACGATTTTCCGCCTGCCGTGGATCTTGTCCGCACCCTGATGCCAAAGCTGCGAGCGCGTTTGCAGGCCGACGAAACTCTGCGGCGGCGCATTTTCCAGGTCGATTTTCTGACCACTCTGAAAGGCGAGGCGCTGGTGGGCCTCATCTATCACCGGCGGCTCGACGCCGAATGGGAAGCCTCTGCGCATACGTTTGCCACCGATCTTGGCGTACAGGTGGTCGGGCGCAGCCGGGGACAGAAAATCGTGATTGGCCGTGACTGGCTGGAAGAAGAAATCGAAGTCGATGGCCTGCGCCTGCGTACCCGCCAGGTTGAGGGCGGTTTTACCCAGCCCAATGGTGAAATCAATCGTGCCATGCTCGGCTGGGCGCGCACGCAGGTTGCGGGGCGGGGCGGCGACCTGCTGGAACTTTATTGTGGAAACGGCAATTTCACCGTGGCACTGGCACCGCTGTTCGGCAAGGTGCTCGCCACCGAGTTGAGCAAAACATCGGTCGCCGCCGCGCGTTGGGGTCTGGAAGCCAATGGCATGGAAAACGTTGCGCTGGCACGGATGGCGAGCAATGAAATCAGCGCCGCGCTGGCGCGTGAGCGCGTCTTCCGGCGGCTCCATGAACAGAATATCGACCTTGATACCTACCGCTTCTCGACACTTTTCGTCGATCCGCCCAGAGCAGGCCTGGATGCGCCAACTTTGGAGCTGGCACGAGGTTTTGGCCATGTGTCCTACATTTCATGCAATCCCGTGACGCTGGTTGAGAACGTCGGTGCGCTCCAATCCACCCATCGCGTCGTGGCGGCGGCTGTGTTCGACCAGTTTCCCTATACCGGCCATCTCGAGTCCGGCCTGCTGCTGGAACGGCACGGGGTGCGCGGGTGATGCAGAAAACATATTTTGTTTTGTGTGCTTGCCGTTCTGACGTGCGCATGAAATGATTACCGCCTCGGTCTCACTCAGGCTGCTGCGGCTGGACTTGGACGAACAAGAACCGGAATGCCCAAGAAAATCATCATCATTGCCGGACCTCACGGCGCGGGGAAAACCGTCTTCGCGCGTTCGTTCCTTCCTGAAGAAGCCGCCTGCACGCGCTTCATCAATGCCGACCTGATTGCCGCCGGCTTGTCTCCCTTCGCGCCCAAGGACGCGCTTACCCGCGCGAGCCGCCTGATGCTGGAAGAAATCCACGCTCGCTCCCGGCGCGGCGAGTCCTTCGCGTTCGAGACGACGCTCTCCGGTCTTGGCTATGTGCCTCTCATCTGGAAGTGGCAAAAGTTGGGCTACCGGGTCAATCTGTACTTCCTGTGCCTTGCCAATGCCGACATTGCCGTTGCCCGCGTGGTCGAACGGGTGCGGCAGGGCGGGCACGGCATTCCCGAAGACATTGTCCGCAGGCATTACGCGACAGGTCTCTCCAATTTTGAAAAATACTACCGAAAAAGCGCCGATGCCTGGGTGGTGTATGACAATTCCGTGGAGCAGCCGCGCTTCCTGGAATTCGGGGAAAACCCTACGCATTTCATCAAAAAACGCTGGTCGGCAACGGCATGGCGCTACCGGCTCGCGGAGTCTCCCCATGCACCACCTTGGCGTTCCCTGACGTACAGTGATCTGACTGCCTCGAACGACGTGGACTTGCGCGGCTCCCATGCCGCGTTGCAACGGGCGGCGGAAGCGGCGCGGCAAATCGCCATCCAGACCCGGACTTCCCTTGTGGTGAGCCGGAAAAACGGGAAATTTGTGCGCCTGTCGGCAAACCGGCTGAAAGGCAAATGATACAGGGATGAATTCTCTTCCCGTACCTGACACCATTGCTGCCATTGCCACGCCTGCCGGACGTGGCGGAGTGGGGATCGTCCGCGTCTCCGGCAGTGGCCTGGCTGCCTTTGCTGCCGCGATCACGGGCAAGTCACCCGTGCCGCGCCATGCCATGCGCACCGATTTCAGGGCTGCCGATGGCAGCCCCGTCGACAGCGGTCTGGCTCTCTTTTTTCCCGCTCCGGCCTCTTTTACCGGCGAAGACATACTGGAACTGCACGGTCACGGCGGGCCGGTCGTCATGAACCTGTTGCTTGCCCGCTGCCTCGAACTCGGCGCGCGGCTGGCCGAACCGGGCGAATTCACCCGCCGTGCCTTCCTCAACGGCAAACTTGATCTTGCCCAGGCCGAAGCCGTTGCCGAGCTCATCGACTCCTCGACCGCCGCCGCCGCCAAAAGTGCCGTGCGTTCTCTCTCGGGTGAATTTTCCCGCGCCGTGCACGAGTTGGTGAAAGAACTCACCGATCTGCGGATGCTCGTTGAAGCCACGCTTGATTTCCCCGAAGAAGAAATCGACTTTCTCCGGCAGGCCGACGCCTTCAACCGCATCGCCAGCCTTGATGGGCGCCTCCGGGAAGTCCGCGCCAGGGCGAGGCGGGGCAAACTGCTACAGGCCGGCCTTTCCGTTGTCCTCATCGGCCAGCCCAACGTCGGCAAATCCTCGCTGCTGAACCAACTCTCCGGCGATGACCTCGCCATCGTTACCGCCACTCCCGGCACGACGCGCGACGCGCTCAAATCCTCGATACAAATCCACGGCATCCCGTTGCACATCATCGACACCGCCGGTTTGCGGGAAGCTGGCGACGAAGTCGAAAAAATCGGTATCGCCCGCACCTGGAAAGCCATCTCCGAGGCCGACCTTGCGTTGTTTCTGGCCGATGCGCGTCTGGGTCTGACACCGGACGATCACGCCATTCTGGAAAAACTCCCCGAAAAGCTGCCCCGCATTGTTGTGAGGAACAAGATCGACCTCACCCATGAGGCACCGGAGAAACACCCGCAGGGTATCGGCGGCGTGGAAGGGACCGTCATTTCACTGTCCGCCAAGACAGGGCAGGGGTTGGATCTGCTGGAGGCGACCTTGCTGGAAATCGCGGGCTGGCAAGACGCGGAGGACACATTTGTTGCCCGCGAGCGCCATTTGCGGGCAATCGATACCGCTGCGGAGCGCCTTGCCTTCGCTCACGCCGAACTCGAAATCCCCGCGCCTGCGCTCGAACTCTTCGCCGAAAACCTGCGCCTCGCGCAAAACGCTCTTTCGCAAATCACCGGCGAATCTACCCCGGACGATCTTCTTGGCGAGATTTTCAGCCGGTTTTGTATCGGGAAATAACATAGCGTCCAAGCATGTCCAACGGAATCTAAAGAACGCCATGAAACCCGCTTGAATGCGGGTTTTTTTTCGTCCTATAATGTCCAGGCACGTCCAAGGGAAGCCAGCGATTTTTGTGTCCAGGTTTGCGTTTATGGTTCATACGGTAATCAGTGTAAATCCTCTGCCAAGTCAGGATGCTTGGTTATGAGCCGAGCCAATACTGTAGCAATTCCGGGCGGCGAAAAGCGTCCCTGTTCCCATCCACGCAAGGTTGCCACGGGGGTATCAATACGGCGGGCAAACTCGCCTTGAGACAGCCCTGTGATTTTACGCGCCTCGCGCAAGAGCATTTGCTCTGGCGTGGTAATGCGGGCAAATTCGCCCCTCTTGGCTTCTCCTAGCGCCTCGCGCAACCCCGGCAATGCTTCCCCTGCATCTGCCTCAAAGGCCGCTGCAACGGCTTCTACGTCGATCCCGTCAAACTCTTCAAGGGTGGTAATCGGCTTCTGTTTCATGGCTTTTCCTTCAGTCAACCAGCTTCGTGATTTCGCGGGCTGGCATGTTCTCCCGTTCGGCCTTGGCGTAGGCCGCAACGAGGAGAATCTGTTCACGCGCAACCAAGTGGTAGTAAATCACCCGCGTACCTGCGCTCTTTCCGCTCCCGGCGCGTTTCCAACGTACCTTGCGCCCGCCCCGCGTACCGGGGACAACATCCCCGGCTTCCGGGTTCTGAGCCAACCAGAAAGTAAAGGCTTCGTACTCGGATTCACTCTAAATGGCTTCAGCCTGCTTTCTGAATGTTGGAAGTTCGACAAGCGTTCTCATAACATGATTATACGTGAATCACGCATGCGAATTAAGCAAAACAGCACGGAGCGAGATGAGTACGCACGGGGTGCGCCAAACAATGGCGGGCATGATGCCCGGCGCACGACAACAAAGGACTGACGCTTTCCGTTCGGGAACTCGACGATGGGCGCGTTCTGGCACATTGCTTTGCCGAGTGCGACGTCGACGCGGTTCTGTCTGCTGGCCGCTTTCCATTTCATGAGGCCGTACCAAAGATTTTGTATCGCACGCAAAAGTTGCACAAAATCGGCACAAAGTTTGCGGTTTTGATTGACTTGTGTAATCGAGTGATTACAATCCGGGTCATGTGCACCGTCCGAATGCTCCCCCGGTTCGTTGAGTGGCTTTCCGGTATCAAAGACGGAATGACGCATCGCCGCCTTGTACGGCGGCTGAAAAAGGTCAGCAACGGCAACTTGGGCGACGTGAAGCCTGTGGGTGAAAACGTGTGGGAGATGCGCGAATTCTTCGGCCCCGGTTGGCGCATGTACTACACGATGCGTGGCGATGCGCTGATCGTGATGCTTGGCGGCGGGGACAAATCCATGCAAAGCACAGACATTGCGCAAGCCATCGAGCTTGCTGCAACCTTGGAGGACTGAAGCATGACCAAGAAAACCAAAATCTCTGACCTGCCGGTATTCGATGTAGCCGAACACCTGACGGACGGTCAGGCCATTGCCGAATACCTCACCATTGTGCTGGAAGAAAACGACCCTGCTGCGCTTGCTGAAGCCCTTGGCGACATCGCGCGTGCTCGCGGCATGAGCGAGATAGCCAAAGCGTCCGGGATTTCCCGTGAGGCGCTGTACAAGGCTCTACGCCCTTCCAGCCAGCCACGGTTTGACACGATTTCCCGCGTGTGCGCTGCCCTTGGCCTGAAACTCACTGTGACGGCAGAACCCGCCACCGTATGAACCATACTATGGGCGCGGGGGGGCTTGTCGCCAGAGGAACCCGCCAGGCAGCGGATAAAATGTATGGCATTGCGCTCATCGGTCTTGGCCCGCGCACTTATTTTTTTGTGCCGCGCCGTTTCTGCTTCAGATAACCGACATCTTCATGATCGCCTGTCGATTTGATGTTTGAATAGTTGGAGCCTTTCCACCTTTTCCGCTTCGATGTTTGTTTATTCTTTCCCGGGGACGAATGATAAACGATCGGGATGTTATGGACACTTTCGCCTTTTCTCAGTACCGCGACCTGTTTATCCGAACTGACAGACAGTTTCCACCCTTCGCGTGAAAGGGCGCTTTCCGAATAAGTATCCGAAACTGCCCCTTCCTTTGTCAGGAATTCGACTTCGAGAGATTTTTTGCCGGAGTAAACCGCTCTTGCCTGGTTTTGGGCAAGCAGGCTGGAAATGCGATCCTGCAAAACCGCAGGCGCGGGATCGGCAGGCTTGACAGGCACATTGTTTTCGACAGAGACATCGACATCGTTTGCCGGATCGGACATGCCCGGCGGAAGACGGACGCTGCTGCTTTCGTCGGGCGTCGACATCTGTTTGGGGGCAGGGGCCTGTCCCATATCCAATCCCCACCATAACGCGGCCACAATCGCCATGAAAATGGCCAGGAACCCGACTAGCCGGAGAAGTACGGTGTGCTGCCGGGTGTGAACGGAAATAATTGAGGACATGGATACGAGCCTGCTTTACAAGATTAAAGTCATTACAGGCTGGATTATATACACAACCGGGAACAGACCGCCTTTATTGATATTGAACTACTTTGGTGGTGTTTCTGGTAGGGGCAGTAGGATTCGAACCTACGACCTACGGATTAAGAGTCCGCTGCTCTACCAACTGAGCTATACCCCCCGAAAGAACGGCGAATGATAAACGATATTGTCTTGTCCCTCAAGCAAGGCGTGGGCAAGGCCGCCGGGGGCGCCGTCAGACTCCGAGGATGCGGCCACCGCGTTGCCGGGCGAATGGGCCGGTGAGCGCGCCCAGGCCGGTGCTGCCGTGGGCGTGGCAGATTGCGCAGGCCAGCGCGTCGGCGGCGTCCGCTTGTGGTTCGCCGGTGAGCGACAGCAGCCGGGCAACCATGTGCTGTACTTGTTCTTTGCTGGCTTTGCCTTGGCCAACGACGGCTTGTTTGATTTGCAGGGCGGTGTATTCGGCTACCGGCAGTTCGCGGGAGACCGCGCCACAGATGACCGCGCCACGCGCTTGCCCAAGGAGAAGGGTGGACTGGGGATTGACGTTGACGAAGACTTTTTCGACAGCGGCAATGCCGGGGTGGTAGGTGTCGATGATTTCGCGCACACCGTCGAGAAGAGTCTTGAGGCGGTCGGGCAGGGGACGGTCTCCGCCTTCGCTGGTTCGGATGCTGCCGCTGGCGACGTAGCGCAGGTGGCTGCCGGATACGTCGATGACGCCGAAGCCGGTGATCCGTAGCCCTGGGTCCAGCCCGAGGATGCGGGTGGCGGCAGCGGTGGGTGTTGCGCCCGGAGTTTGCATGGCGGTTTCTTATTCGTTGTCGAATACGGCAGAAGTGTAGACCTCTTGCACGTCGTCGAGCATTTCAAGGGCATCGAGTAGTTTTTGCATGCGCAGGCCGTCTTCGCCCGAGAGTTCCGTCTCGTTCAAAGGTTTCATGGTGGCTTCGCCGAATTCGGCCTTGAATCCGGCGGCTTCCAATGCTTCGCGCACGACGGGGAATTCCCACGGGCCGGTGATGACTTCGATGGAGCCGTCATCATTGGCAACGATGTCTTCGGCACCGGCTTCGAGCGCGGCTTCCATCAGGGCTTCTTCATTTGTTCCGGGGGCGAAGAGCATTTGCCCGCAGTGCTTGAACTGGAAGGCGACGCAGCCATCCGTGCCCATGCTGCCGCCGTATTTGCTGAAGGCGTGGCGCACGTCGGCAACGGTACGGTTCCTGCTGTCGGTCAGGCAGTCGACCATGACCGCCGCGCCTGCGATGCCGTAGCCTTCGTAGCGCGCTTCTTCGTAGATGACGCCTTCGAGCTGCCCCGTACCGCGTTTGATGGCGTTTTCGATGGTGTCCTTGGGGACGGATTCACCCTTGGCTTTGTCGATGGCCAGCCGAAGGCGCGGGTTGGCGCTGATATCGCTGCCGCCCATCTTGGCAGCGACGGTGATTTCTTTTATCAGCTTGGTGAAAATCTTGCCCCGTTTTGCATCCTGGCGACCTTTGCGGTGCTGGATGTTGGCCCATTTGGAGTGACCAGCCATGATACGTCGATCCTCTGAAACTGCGTTGTCGTTGTACTTGGGAAACTTATTATTCTAGCGGCTTAGATGCCTCCTATCCATACGGTTTTGGATTCCAGGTAGTCGTCGATGCCGTGGCTCGACCCTTCCCGGCCAAAGCCGGATGCTTTGATGCCGCCAAATGGGGCGCAGTCGCTGGAGATGACGGGGGTGTTGACACCAACCATGCCGAATTGCAACCCTTCGGCGACGCGGAATAGCCGACCCAGGTCGCGGCTGTAGAAGTAGGAGGCCAGCCCGTATTCGGTGGCATTGGCAAGCCGCAGGGCTTCGGCTTCGTCGCGGAAAGGAAGGATGGTGACGACAGGGCCGAAGATTTCTTCCCGCCAGAGGCGGGATTGCTGGCTTATCTGGGTGATGACGGTAGGTTCAAAATAAAGTCCGCCGAGTTTGTGTGTTTGCCCGCCGGTGTGGATTTTTGCGCCTTCGGTTTTTGCCTCGGCCAGCAGCGTGGTGATGCGTTCGACGGCTGCGGTATTGATAAGCGGACCGATATCGGTGTCCGGGTCCAACCCGTTGCCGACTTTCAACGCCGCCGCGCGGGCGGCAAAGCGTTCGGTGAAGCGGCCAAAAAGGGTTTCATGCACGAGGATGCGGTTGACGGCGATGCATACCTGCCCGGCGTTACGGAATTTGGCGGCAATGGCACCCTCGACGGCGGCATCGAAATCGGCATCTTCAAAGACGATGAAGGGGGCGTTCCCGCCCAATTCCATCGTCACTTTTTGTATCTGTTCCGCCGATTGCGCCAGCAGGATGCGCCCGGTGCGCGTGGAGCCGGTGAAGGAAAGTTTTCTGATGGCCGGGTGGGCAGCGAAGGTTTTGCCGATGTCCGGCGGGTTGCCAAGGACGACATTGAACACGCCGGGGGGAATACCCGCGCGTTGCGAGAGCTCGGCCAGCGCCAGCGCGGAGAAGGGAGTGGATTCCGCCGGTTTGAGGAGGATCGGGCATCCGGCGGCAAGCGCGGGCGCGGTCTTGCGCACGATCATGGCGCAGGGGAAGTTCCACGGGGTGATGGCCGCGCATACGCCTATGGGTTCGCGCAATACGAGTAGCCGACGGTTTCGTTGTGGCGGGGGGATGATTTCGCCAACCGCGCGGCGGCCTTCTTCAGCGAACCACTTGGCGAACGATGCGCCGTAGAGGATTTCCCCGCGTGCTTCGGACAACGGTTTGCCTTGTTCGAGGGTCATGATGCGGGCAAGGTCGTCGGAGTGTTCCAGAATGAGATCGTGCCAGCGTTCCATCCGCGCTGAGCGTTCCCGCGCTGTCATGGCCTTCCAGCCCGGCAATGCGGCTTGCGCCGCGTCGATGGCGGCGTTTACCGAGGAGGGGGTAAGCGTGCCTACTTCGCCCAAGCGCACGCCTGTGGCGGGATTATCCACGACCAGCGCCGGGCCGTCCCCGGTCATCCATTGTCCGTTGACGAAGGGCTGGTGGCGGAGGAGTTGGGCGTCTTGCAGGGCAAAGGGGTCGTTGAGAGCGGGCATGGCCAAGCCTTTCTGAAATGCGGGGTAATTGCGCTGTCTATCATAATTCAGAACCGTTGCGCATGTGACCGCGCATATTCTATTGAATGATTTATGGGGCGAGGGTTCCTGTTTTGCGCGTGAGTGGGATAATGCGTGCCCATTTCGTTTTTCTTTTTTCCAATGCCGGCTATCCAATGGTTTCCGGGTCACATGAATTCCGCGCGCCGCGCGTTTGCCGATGCGCTGGCGGCAAACGACGTGGTCATCGAGGTGATGGACGCGCGGCTGCCCGGGGCAAGCGGCAATCCGATGATCGAGGAGTTGCGGCGTTTCAGGAATCGTCCCTGCCTGAAGCTGCTCAACAAGGCCGATCTCGCCGATCCGCAAGTGACCCGCGCATGGATGGAGTACTTCAACGCACAGCCCGGAGTCTTGGCAGTGGCGGTTTCGGCGCACCAATCCGGGGACGTGAGGCGCATCCCCGCGCTGGCCCGGCAGCTTGCGCCGCACCGCGTTGGCGCGGAAAAACCCTTGCGCATGATCTTGGCGGGCATTCCGAACGTGGGGAAATCCACGTTGATGAACGCGCTCCTCAAACGTCGCGTGGCGAAGGTCGGCGATGAGCCGGCGGTGACGAAAGGCCAGCAGACGCTCGATCTGGGGTCAGGGATGACGCTGACGGACACGCCGGGGCTGATGTGGCCGAAGATCGAACACGACGCGGATGGTTTCATGCTGGCCGCCAGCCACGCGATTGGGCGCAACGCGGTGATCGACGAGGAAGTCGCGGCCAATCTGGGACTGATCCTGCTGGCGCGTTATCCGGCGCTCGTCGCGGTTCGTTACGGAATTGGCGTGGCCGGACTGGATGGACAGGGGCTGCTGGAATGCGTTGCCCGCCGACGTGGCTGTATGCGCAAGGGGGGCGGACTCGATCTGGAAAAGGCCGCCAATGTTTTTCTGACGGATTACCGCACGGGGATGCTGGGGCGCATCAGCCTGGAGACGCCAGAAAGCCGCCAGCGGATGCTGGCGGCTGTGGCTGAGGGGGAACGCATCTGAAACGTGTCAGAGTTTGAAGCTGTTGACCGTTTCCTGGAGTTGTGTGGCGAGACTGGAGAGACCCTGTGCGGCCTCGGCGGCCCCGCGCACGGAAGTGGTGTTGTCTTCGCTCATGGAGGCGATGTATTCGACGTTCTTGGCAATCTCGGAACTGGCCGTGGATTGTTCGGAGAGCGCGAGCGAGATTTCCGACACGGCGCTCAGCACCGCGCCCGAGACTTCGTTGATCTTCTCGACGGTCGTGCCTGCGCGTTCTGACAGATCAACGGTGGTTTTCACGCCGTCGCTCTGCTGACGCATGGTTTGGACCGCTTTTCCGGTTCCGGCGCTGATCTGGCTCACGATGCGGGCGATATCCTCGGTGGAAGAAGAAGTGCGCTCGGCGAGCTTGCGTACTTCGTCGGCGACCACAGCGAAGCCCCGTCCCTGTTCGCCTGCGCGTGCCGCTTCGATGGCGGCGTTGAGCGCGAGCAGGTTGGTCTGGTCGGCCACTTCCTTGATGATGCTGACCACCGAGGCGATTTCACGCGACTGTTCCCCGAGGTCTTCAACACTTTTCGCGGCGCTTCCAATGTCGCGCGCGACCCGGTTGATGTCGGCAACAACGGAACGGATGGTCTCCGCGCCTTCGCATGCGGCTTCGCCGGATTGCTGCGCCATTTTGTTGGCATCATTGGCTGATTCGGCGACGTGGTTGATGGAGACCGTCATCTGCTCAACAGCGGCAGCCATCGAAGCGGCGGCCTGGGACTGGTTCTCGCAGGAGGTGGCGATATTTCCGCTGGAGGTTTTCAACTCTTCGCTTGCCGTGGCGATCTGGTTGGCGTTGTGGCTGATGGTGTTGACGATGTCGCGCAGTTTTTGGACAGTGATGGAAATGGAGTACAGTGCGCTCGATGTATCGCCGGGCCGCAAAGCAACATTGACGCTGAGGTCGGCATTGCTGACACGTTCCATGACTGATTGGATGTAGGCCGGCTCGCCGCCGATCTGGCGGAGCACTGCGCGCAGGATCGCAAAGCCGATAAGGATGCCGGCTATGATTCCTGAAAGTCCCAGCGTGACGACGAGGGCGGAGAATGCGCTGACTTCTCCGATTGCGGAATTGCCGTCTTCTATCCCAAAAGTTTCATGCCTCTCCGCACACTCGGATATCAGCGTGTGTAGCTGTCCTGAGACGCTGGTCTCCATATCGTAGCTTTTTTGGTATTCGTCCTGCAGGGCACGATACTGTGCTTCATCTTTTGAGTTTGCGGCTACGGCCAACTTCGGCAGAAGGGAGTCCAGTACGCCGTTGATCTTGCGATAATTGTCCAGGGTTGCGTAGAGTTTGGCATACAGTTCCTTGGTATCCTGCCTTTTCGGGGGAAGAGCGTCGATCTTTTGCTTTGTCAAATCGATCTCTGTCCAGGTTTTTTGGCGGGCGCTGATAATATCGTTGAGGATGTTTGCTACCGCAGGAGTAGCCTCCTTCTGCACGAAGACGGACAACGCCAAACTGCGCAATGAATAGGTCTGCGTCTCGAGAGAGCCAAAGTGGATGACGTTTGGCATCCGGTAGTTTACAATCCCCGTGATGCTGGTCGACAGGCTGCTGGCGTAATAGAGGGACATGCTCCCGATGGCAGCAAACATGCCAAGGAGCAGTCCAAAGCCGATTGTCAGCAAAGAGCGCAGTTTAAGGTGTGCCATTCTGGAGCCTCATTCATATTGCCATGCGCATAGGCCAAGTGCCGGGCGCACGTGTCGTATATCACTCTACGACGCACGGTGGCATAAAACTGAGGAATATTTCCTCGGAATGTAGAGAATGTATAGAGAATGCAGATTTTGAATTTTGGCTTTACGTTTGGTTTTGTGTTTGATTTTGCAGAGCGCTTTATGGATGCCTCAACACGCAGGCGCTCATGACAGGAGATATTTCAGTAAATGGATTCATCTGTGGCAGCCGATCCGGTTTCAGCATCGGTATTGCCATTGAGGTTGCGGCGCTTCGTCCGTCTTTTTGCCGGGATTTTTTTCGTGCTGTTCCTGTATGTCGGCACGGGGTTCTTCGGTGTTCCATTGCTTGTGAAGCACTACGCGCCACAAATCCTGGGTGATTTGTCGGGGCGCGCGGCGTCTGTCGAAGGGGTCGCTTTCAATCCTTTTACGCTGGCTGTGGAATTGCGCGGCGTGAGGATCATGGAAGGCACGGAAAGCGGCCACGATGACGGCTCCACCGTGGTGGCTCTGGAAATTGACCGGTTGATGGTCAATTTTGAGATAGCGTCGCTCTGGTATGGCTGGCCGGTGGTGCATGAGCTGACGCTCAAGAATCCGCGTGTCCGGTTGGTGCGGTTGGCCGAAGGGCGTTATAACTTCTCGGACGTGCTTGGCCGGTTTGCGGAGCGGCCACAGACGGAGGGCGATCCCGCCCTGTTCTCGATAGCCAATATCCGTGTCGAAAAGGGATCGGTGGAGATGGAAGACCGTATAACCGGTGCCTCTCATCGCATATCCGATATGAAACTGGGTATTCCCGTAGTCTCCAGGCTGCCGGTCAAGGCCGAGGTCCTGATTGAGCCGGATTTGTCGATGCTGGTCGACGGGCATCATCTGGCCGCGAAGGGGCACCTGGATATACTGCCGGATGGTTTCAAGGGAAAACTCGAACAACTGACGCTCAAGGACTTTGAACTGTCGCCTTGGTTGGGTTATCTGCCTTTCAACCCCTCGTTCAGACTTCCGTCGGGCAATCTTGATCTCGACTTGCGCTTGGTATTCAGCCAGCATGCCGATGAAGTGCCAACGGTGTCCATCCAGGGCAGGGCACAGGTCAGTTGGCTGGCGATTCAAGATCGTACGGGTAGGCCGGTGCTGAGCGCTGCCGAACTGGAAGTTGAACTGGCGGACATCCAGCCGCTTGCCGGACGCTATTATTTCAGCAAGCTGCGCTTGCAGCGGCCGGAGATCGACCTTGTCCGCATGCGCAACGGCAGTTTCAACGTGGAAGGTCTGTTGTCCGCACAGTTGCCTGCGGACGCACAAAAACAAGCGCCCGGCACGGCGCAGAAGGCAAGGGTGCAAGAGACGGCGTTGGCTCAGGCAGAACCGCCGCTGGATTTCCAGCTCTCCTCGGCGCGTATCCGCGATGGGTTGATACGTTACAGCGATCACGCTGTGGAGGGTGGGTTCAGCACACGGCTGGAAGGTATCAGCCTCGATTTGCGTGGATTGGCTACCAGCGGGCAGATCCCCGCCGAAATCCGTCTCGATTACACGACTGCTTCGGGAGAAAGATTCAGCCACCAGGATCGCCTGCGCCCGCGACCTTTCGAGTATGACGGCAGTCTGACGGTGAAGGGTTTGCAACCCGCGCTTTATGGGCAGTATTACCCTGCGTTCGGCGGCGAGGTTCGCCAGGGGCGCGCCGACGGAGTTTTCCGCTACCGGGTCGCGTCGCGGAAAGAGAAAGAGAATGCTGGTGACGAATGGCTGGTTGAAGCCGGAATCGAACGGCTTGACCTTTCCGGGTTCGTGCTTGGCCTGTCCGGGCGCAAGGGCGAATTACTCAAACTCAAAAGCCTCACTCTGTCCGGAGCCATGATCCAGTCCGAAACGCAACAGGCGCAGATCAAGGAAATCGCCGCGCAGGGCCTGGCGCTGTCCGCGACCCGTTTTGCCGATGGCCGTTTCGATTTCATGGTTCTGGCGGGCAGGCCACCCCCGACCGGTGACAAGACTTCACGCCCCTGGACGCTTTCCCTGGACAAGGCCGCGTTCTCGGACTCATCGATTCGTTTCGAGGATCGTGCCGCTGGCGCACAACCAGCGGTAATGACGGCCGATAGCGTCGAATTGCAGTTGGATGGGCTGACAACGGCGAAAGGCGCTGCCCCTGCCCGCCTCGCCCTGCGTGGGCGCGTCGGCAAGGGAGGCAATCTCGCGCTGAAAGGCTCTTTTGTGCCGGAACCCTTCCGAACCGATCTCGAACTCGACCTGCAAAACTTCGCGTTGCCTTCCGTGCAACCCTATATCGCGCAGCATACGCAACTGGGAATCAGGGCGGGGCTCTTGACAACCAAGGGGCGGTTAAGGCTCCGGCAGCATCAAGAAAAACTGGAAGGCTCCTTCGCGGGCAGCCTCACGGTCAAGAGTTTCAGTTCCTTTGAACAAGCCAGTAACCAGAATTTCGTGCATTGGAACGAATTCGCGGTGCGTCAGGCCAGGGTTGAACTGGAACCTTTCGCGCTTGCCATAGGCGAGGTCGCGGTCGACGGACTGGGTTCCCGGCTGATTCTCGATGAAAACGGGAAGCTCAACCTGAGCGAAATCCAGCGTTCTCCGGGCGAAACCGAAGACACCGGGGGGAGTGGCACGGAGAACACGGACGCTATGGAAAATACGGCTGCCGCGCAGCCATCCTGGCCGTCCGTAAATGTAGGCCGCATCGTTGTCAGAAATAGCAACATCGCCTTTACAGACCGATTCATTCGTCCGAATTACAGCGCTTTCCTGGGAAACCTTTCCGGCGAGCTCACAGACTTGTCAACGGATCAGGAAAAGATAGCAAAGCTTGACCTGCAAGGCAGGGTAGGACACGAAGCCCCATTAAGGATCAAGGGCGAATTCAATCCTTTCCGCCAGGATCACCGGCTGGACATCGACGCCGAAATCAGGGATTTTGATTTGCCCGGGCTCTCGGGTTATTCCGGGCGTTACATCGGTTACGGCATCACCAGAGGGAAACTCTCGGCCAACCTCCGCTACCAGATCGAAGACAACAAACTATCGGCGCAGAACCGCGTGTTCCTCGACCAGCTCACCTTCGGCGACGCTGTCGACAGCCCGGAGGCAACCCATCTGCCGGTGCGGTTCGCGGTATCGTTGCTCAAAAACGAACGTGGCGAAATCGACATCAGCCTGCCGGTCGGCGGCACGCTCGACGATCCTCAATTCAGCGTTTTCGGGTTGGTATTGCGTGCCCTCGGCAACCTCATCGCCAAGGCGATTACTGCGCCCTTCGCCCTGTTCGGGCGTGAGGAACTCTCATACCTCGATTTCGACCCCGGCAGCTTCCAGATTGGCGCGGCGCAGGAGGAAAAACTGCGTGATCTCGCCAAATCGCTTGAAAGCCGTTCGTCCCTGAAACTCGACATCACCGGACAGGCCGATGCCCGGCGCGATACCGAGGGCATCCGGCGCAACAATCTGCGCAACATGGTCATGCTCGAAAAACGCAAAACCACGGGCGGCCAGGCGGACGGCATTGACCCGGAAAGCGGGGAATATGCCGGGTTGCTCGGCAAGGTGTATGAGCAGGCAAAAATCAGGAAACCACGTAATTTCATTGGCCTGACCAAGAATCTGCCGGTCGGGGAAATGGAAAAACTGCTGCTGGAAAGCATCGACATCAAACAAGAGGATGTTGATTCGCTTGCCACCCGCCGCGAGGCTGCCGTGCAACGCTGGTTGACCGATCAGGGAGGCATCCCTCCAGAACGCCTGTTCCGGCGGGCGATGACTGATGGGGAAGCCAGGGAGAACGGGCGCGAAGGCAATGGCGTGCGTTTTTCCTTGCGGTAGGGCGGTTCATGCCGAAAGAACAGGTACGGATATGAATACTGGCGTGAATCCCGATACCGTCGCCGCACGCGACGAGCGCTTCATGCGCGAGGCTCTCGCGCTTGCACGGGAAGCGGGCGCGGCGGGGGAGGTGCCTGTAGGCGCGGTTGTAGTGTGCAACGGAGAAATCGTCGGACGCGGATATAACCGGCCCATCACCACGCATGATCCCACGGCCCACGCCGAAATCGTCGCGCTGCGCGAGGCGGCGGACCGCCTTGGCAACTACCGTTTGCCGGGTTGTGAATTATTCGTGACCCTGGAGCCGTGCGCGATGTGTACCGGAGCCATGTTCCATGCCCGCATCGCCCGCGCCATTTTCGGCGCGCACGACCCCAAGACCGGAGTGGCCGGCAGCGTGCTCGACCTCTACGCCGAGTCCCGTTTGAACCACCATGCCGAAATCGTGGGCGGCGTGCTGGGCGAAGAAAGCGGCGAACTGATTTCTTCTTTTTTTGCCGCTCGGCGTACCCGTACGCTGTCGGCCTGAGCGTGAGACCATGCGCATCCTGATCGACATTGCCTGCCAGGAACTCAGCCTCTACGCCCCGGACGGCGCATGTGTCCGCCGTTATTCTGTTTCTACGTCCGCCAATGGCGCGGGTGAGCGCAGCGGCAGCGGTTGCACGCCGCGCGGGCGGCACCGCATCCGGGCGCGGATCGGGGCCGGTGCGCCATTTTGCGCGGTTTTCCGTGGGCGCAGGCCGACCGGGGAAATCTGGACGCCCGAACTTGCGGCGGCAAATCCAGGGCGTGACTGGATCCTCTCGCGCATCCTGTGGCTCTGTGGCGAAGAACCCGGCTTCAACCGTGGAGGCCAGTCCGACAGCATGCGGCGCTACATCTACATTCACGGAACCGGAGAAGACCAGCCAATGGGAGTGCCTCGTTCCCACGGCTGCATCCGCATGCGCAACCGCGACGTGATGGATCTCTTTGAATTGGTAAACGTGGGAACGCCGGTCGAAATTGCGGGCTGAGGAATGGGGCAGGCGGCCCCAGACCGTTGGGTGGACGACGATAATCCGGCGGCATTGGCCGGGAAATTCGAACTCCGACAGCAACAGTGGGCCGCACAGCGTGCCGAACAGGTGAAACAGCAGCGTAGTGAGGCTGACGATCAGGCTTTACTGGCGTTGCACAGATCGGCAGCGTTTTCAGGAATGACAGGCAACACCCGCGTTTTGTCGTCGTCGGCCCGCGTCCACAGCGTGAGCGCGGTGTAGTTGTCGTAGTCTGGCTTGGCCGCCGCCTTGATTCGCGCATCCAGCATTTCGATCCATTGGCTGGGCGTGCGCGACGCTTGCAAGGTTTCCAGCAGGTTCCAGTTGCCCAAGGCTTCCCAGACGCCATCGCTGCACAGCAACAGCACATCGCCAGGTTCCAGCCGCATGCGCTCGGAGACGCTGATTTCGAGGGGTTCGTCGACTGAACCAAGCCCTGACAGCAGAACGTTGCGCTGCGGATGCAGCCGTGCGCTTTCCTCGTCGAGCAGGCCGCTGTCCACCATCTGCTGCACCAGACTATGGTCGGCGGTACGCGCGACGATGGCGCCGGCGCGGAACAGGTAAGCGCGGCTGTCGCCGCTGTGTGCCCAAACCAGCGCCTCGGCCTGCATGTCGATCGCCGCCAGCACGGCGGTGGAACGCATCCCGGCCAATATGCCGCCCTCGGCCTGGCGCGCCACGATGGCGAGATTGGCCTGTTCGAGCAACCGCCGCAAAAAATCTTCGGCGAGCGAAGGTTGTGCCGAGAAGCCGTTCAGCACGCTGTCGCGTACCGTGGCGGCGGCTACGTCGCCGCCGCCGTGGCCGCCGGCGCCATCGGCCACCAGGCAGACCAGGAAATCCCCGTCGTGCCAGAAGCCATGCACATCCTCGTTGTAGTCGCGGCCCCCTTGACGGGACAGTGTGACGATTTCGATTTCCAAACCGGGCCTCGTATGTGTTTTTCGCGCCCGCTCACGAACCTGGGGCGTGCTGCTTCAAGCGGGCCATCTGCGCTTCGTAGGCTTGCAGAAACGCTTGGCCGAACAGGGTGTCGAAGTCGTCTTGCGCCTCGCGCGCGATCTCGGTGTACAGGTTGATAAACTCATCCCACAGCTTGGCCTTGCGACCGGCGGCGAACAGGCTGTCCAGCGTCGACTTGGCGGCAATCTTCTTTTCGAGTTCATTGGGCGCGAAGCGGGCGATGAGTTGTTCCAGCGCCGCACGCAATCCGACCATCACGCCGAACTGGTGCGCGCGCAGGTCGTCGAAGGCGTCGCGCATCGCCGCTTCGGCCGGCATGAAGCCGCGCACGCCGGGGCCAAGCAGGTGCGCCAGCGCAACTTCCACCGTGGGCGAAAATTTCAGCGGATTGTTGTCGTTGGCAGCGATCATGGTGCGCTCGGCGCGCAATCCCTGTTTGAGTTCCTGACGCGCCAGCAGCAGGTGCAGCGTCCCCTCGGTGGCGATGCGCAGCAACGCGCCGGCGCGTTCCAGCAGCGCCGGCGTCAACTGTTGCGGCGTCGGGTCCAGACGCTGAAGACCGCGCAGGAAGGCGGCGAGCAAAGCGTCGTCGCCGATGCGCGGCGCGGGGGCGGACACGGCGGCAGCAGGTGGTGGTGTCGATGGCGGAGGCACCGGTGTTGCAACGATTGAAACGGGCGGTACTGGAGCAGGTTTGGGTTTCGGTGCGGGCGTCAGCGCCTGCGGCGGCGCGAAACCGAATTGCCCGATCGGCAGATGATCTCCGCGCGGTGCCGGCGTTGGCGCCGCGGTGCCCGCCAGCGCGGCCAGCGGATCGGCATCGCGGGCGGTATTGGGCGCGTGCAGCGGATCGGCCAGCGGCGACAGCGCGAGCGGATCGCCGCCCAGACCGCCACCGCTGCCGAAAAGATGGTCGATGCTCGACGCGCCCTGGGCCGCAGGCAAGGACAGGTCCGCGAAGTCGTCGAGCAAGCCGCCGCCGCCACTGGCTGGCGGCGATGCCGACGACGCGGCGGCTACAGGCGCAGGGGCAAGCAGATCGGCGAAAGGATCGCTGGCCGATGCGCCCGCCGCGAAAGGATCGGGCAGCGTGTCCGGAGGCGATGCCGCGGCAGAGGCGGCCGTCCCGGCGGGGGCAACGGCAGCCGGGGGAACCAGACCGGCCAGCAGCTCGGCGAAAGGATCGTCCTCGTCCGGCGCGGCCACCGCAGCCGGTTGAGCGTCTGCGGACGGTGTGGCGTCCAGCACTTCGACACTCAATTCAAAACTGCCGATCACCAATCGGTCGCCGTGAGCCAGCGGCGCCTCGTTGCCGGTGCCGAGCGCGTGGCTATTGCACAGCATCGGGTTGCTGCCCCGGTCGATGACGAACCAGCGGCCATCGCGGCAGACGATTTGCGCATGCACGCGCGAGACGGTGCGCTCGGGATCGTCGAGCACGAGCGTGTTGGTGGGCGCACGGCCGATGGTGCCGCCCTCGGGTCCGAATTGGGCGGCGCAGGCTTCGGCGTTGGCGGTCAAATGTTTGAGAGATCGAATATGAATCATCGTCATGGCTCCTTGAACCGCGCCAGCGCCCGTACCCAGTCAAAGTACTCACGCCCCAAGGCATAGTAGTACGGCAGCAGCGGAGGTTCGCCGATCTGGCCAAAAATTTGCAGAAATTCTTGGGCTGCG
>JAISPJ010000034.1 GCA_031274995.1 Azoarcus sp. | reverse complement strand
AGCTTGGCAAAAAACTGTTCGAGCATGTTTCCAACGAAGCATGGCAGCAATGGATACGCTACCAGACCATGCTCATTAACGAGAACCGCCTCAACCTCGCCGACCCCCGCGCCCGCGCCGATCTGGCCGAACACATCGAAAAACCTTTCTTCGGCGACGGCGCCGCCGCCGTCACCGGCTACGTGCCTCCGAAATCCTGACAGCAAGCCCTCCCTTTCAAGGAACACTGCCTTTTTAATTCCCTCCCCTTCAAGGGGAGGGCCAGGGTGGGGATGGGGCTGAAATACGGCAAACTGCCGTATAATGGCAGCAAGAGGAGTGAAAACCATGTCCACACCTATAGCCTCTACTGCCCGCTTTGAAGCGCGAATCAGCCATGATCTGCACGCGCTGCTCAAGCGCGCTGCCGAGATTCAGGGGCGCACCATGACCGATTTCGTTGTCGCCGCCGTTCAAGATGCGGCGCAACGCGCCATTGCGCAGGCTGAAGTGATTCACTTATCACTGGCCGATCAGCAGCGTTTTGCCAAGGCGCTACTATCGCCGCCGCGTCCTTCTGCCGCCTTGAAACGCGCGATGGCCCGGCACGACAAACTATTCGGCGCTGAATGAACAAGCTGCCATTGCGGGTGCTTGCTTTTGATCCCGCCTATGACCGTTCTGCCTTCAGCAGCGGTTCCGCGCCTCTGGACCGCTACCTGCGTGAGCAAGTCACACAGGATATCCGCCGACGGGTTGCGGCCTGCTTTGTCGCCCTGACAGACGAGCGGCGCATCATCGGTTACTACACGCTTGCTACGGCCAGTGTGCCACTGGTTGATCTTCCGGCGGATACTGTTCGCAAGCTGCCGCGCTATGCCTCCGTACCGGCAATACGCATGGGCCGCTTGGCGGTTGATCGGGCATACAAAGGGCACGGCTTGGGCGGGGCACTGCTGGTCAATGCCCTGCGCCGCGCTACCAACTCGGAAATTACCGCTTTCGCCCTGCTGGTGGATGCCAAAGATGCGCAAGCTGCCGCGTTCTATCGGCATCATGGCTTCATTGAGCTGACCGATTCCCCGCTAAGGCTTTTCCTGCCGCTGGCAACAGCGCAGGCATAACGGCCTTCACCCAAAACGCACGGTTATTGGGGTCGGTTCATTCAAGGAGAGTTGCATCTTTAATTCTCTGGAGGGCCAGGGTGGGGATGGGGTTACCGGCCCATGCTGCGCACGCCGTCCGGCGTCGCCAGCAATAGCAGATCAGCGCCGCGGCAGGCGAACAGGCCGTTGGTGACCACGCCGGTGATTTGATTCAGTTTGGTTTCAAAAGCAGCGGGGCCGGTAATGACTAACCCGTGCACGTCGAGAATGACATTGCCGTTGTCGGTGACGAAGTTCTCGCGCAACTTTGGTTTGCCGCCCAGTTTTTCCAGTTCGCGCGCGACATGGGCGCGGGCCATGGGGATGACTTCGACCGGCAGCGGGAATTTGCCGAGCGTGTCGACCAGCTTGCTTTGATCGCAGACACAGATGAATTTTCCGGCGACGGCAGCGACGATTTTCTCGCGTGTTAATGCGCCGCCGCCGCCTTTAATCATTGCCAGTCCTGCGGTGATTTCATCCGCGCCGTCGACGTAGACCGGCATGTGTTCGACTTCGTTGAGGTCGATGACTTTGATGCCGTGGCTGGTCAGCCGCTTGCGGCTGGCTTCGGAGCTGGCGACGGCCGCCGAGATGCGGCCCTTGATCTTCGCCAGTTCATCAATGAAAAAATTGGCAGTCGAGCCGGTGCCGACACCGATGACGCTGCCTGCGGGCACATTGGCCGCCACATAATCGGCAGCGGCCTTGGCGACTGCCTGCTTGAGTTCGTCCTGAGTCATGCGGCCTCCTGAATCGGCGTCGGGCGCCATGAGGATCAATCGAAAGCGCCTTGGCGGACGAAAATCATCGTGCCTATCTCGCGATCAGATTCGTCATACACGATTCTGAATGGGGGCATGAGCATTTGTTTAATGGTTGCAGCATCGGCTTTGCTGTGATGTTCCAGCATGATGGCCTGTGTTTTGTCCAGGCGCAGATTTTCGAGAATCTCGACTTCGCAACCTTCCGTGTCGATTTTCACCACTTCGCACGAGGGTATTTCGCCGGCGGCAGCGCAGTTGACGCGAATCGTGCGATCGGTTTGCCGTACGCCTTTTGCGAATCCGCCGGTTACAAACATGTCTCCGATGAAAATGTCATCCTCGCCTGCCTGCGCGCGCACGGCGCAGGGAACAATCCGGCACCAGTCGGACGATACGTTTTGTCGCAGAAGCTCAATGTTGAAGGGCATCGGCTCATAACAGATGATTTTTGCCGCAGGCCATTCTTGATGCGCCCGCACGGAAAATGCGCCGATGTTTGCCCCGATGTCGAGCACCGTCGCGGGGGAGGGGATGCCCAGAGGCGCTTTGAAATAATCGTTAACCTCTTGTTGCAACCAGCCAGGAATCGTTGTCATTTTTTGCCTTTCTGCAAGGATTCATCCATGTTCAGCGTTTTCTCTGCGGCGGCAGATCGGTACAAGCGCCGTGAGCAACTTCGGCGGCGAGTCCTATCGTTTCGCCCAAAGTCGGGTGCGGGTGAATGGTCTTTCCGATATCCATTGCGTCCGCGCCCATCTCAAT
>JAISPJ010000031.1 GCA_031274995.1 Azoarcus sp. | reverse complement strand
ACGTTGGCGCGCACAGCATCCGATTTACCGATACCAACAGCGGTCGCGCCGGTATCAACCATAAAACGTATCGTCGCGCCATTGATGGTGCCAACCGTATAGAAGTGACCTCTGGCATCGGCCGTCAGCGTTATGCTCTTGCCGGAGTTGTGATCGCGCCCGGCCACGACAGCCTGATCACCGACTGTCAGGCGCTGCTGGCGGCCGTCGATTTCGAAAACCGCCGTCGTCCCTTCAATGGAAATGAGCTTGACGCCTTCGGGCGTCAAGACGCCCATCGGAATCGAGCGCGGCGGGCCGCCGTCGATAACCACCAGCGCCTTGCCACCATAAAGGCCGGTCAGGGCGACATCGGTTGCCCCTGCTGGCAGGGCCATCGCCAGCAAGGCAGCGATGCAAGTGATATATCGCGCCATGGCTTTCATCCTCTCTTCAGGGCGTTCTAATCGCACACATTTTTCTCACTCCCTTATTCTCGTGTGATTCTATCGGGAATCCAGTATGTGTCATTCCCGCACCCCTACCCCCGTCATTCCCGCGTCCCCTCCACTTCGTCATTCCCGCATGTTCCTAGCGGGAATCCAAGGACTTTGCTTTTACTGAATCCTGAAACCTGAAACCTGAACCCTGTCGCGTCATTCCCGCGTGATTTTGGCGGGAATCCAGCGGCTTTGATTTTCCCGCCTCTCAGGATATAGCTCGCCCTCTCACATTGGCTACCGTGCGGACGCTATTCCTCCTTGCGTTGGCAGGGTTGCTTCAATGCGGTGGCAAAGAGACAGGCCAAGCTTGTTTTTCCTTTTTGCTCGGCAGCGTATCGCAGGGTACTCAGAAAACTCGGCCCCTCCTGGATGATCGGCCCCCAGTCCTCACGCGGAAGCCAGTCAAGCAGCCCGTCCAGCATCTGCGGTTCCAAAGCGGATCGAAGTAATGAGCGATCTCTGAACAACCATGCCGTGCG
Organism: Azoarcus sp.; assembly: GCA_031274995.1. Classification (GTDB taxonomy): domain Bacteria; phylum Pseudomonadota; class Gammaproteobacteria; order Burkholderiales; family Rhodocyclaceae; genus WRNU01. The sequence goes on along the minus strand of JAISPJ010000031.1, from coordinate 2,825 downwards.
GCGGCGTTTCTCCGCCACGGGAAGCGAAGAAGCCGATACGGCTGACAAGGCATCGGTGATCCAGTGAGGGAAAACGCCATCCGCCTTCATGGCGCTCAATACATCGGGTTTGAATTCGAGTACCGCGTCAACGAAGGCTTGGCGTTCAGCATTCCAGTGCGCATCGGCAAACCAACCCATTCCGTAACCCTGTTCAGGATAGACACGAGCATCAGCAATATCTGCCGCTGGCGGGCTGTAGCTGTACCCCAAGCACTCCAGCAGCTCATGTTCCTCACCATGGCATTGGGAGAGCAGAGCCTGCATCGTCGGGTGAGTTTTCGGCAGCGCGCGCAGGGTGGCGGCTTGCCCGTCGACAGTTTCAAACTGAAATAGCTGTGGCGGCTTCTGGCCGCAGGTACCCAAAGGTTCGTTGCCGCCAAGCCAGTATTGCTTGCCGTCGCTGGTGTCGCGGATGAGCGTCATGCCACCAGGGAAAGGCAAGTTTTTCTGCAATACCGAATCAATCTGCCCGTTCCTCAATCGCCAAATTTCAGTTGCATAGTTGCCGTCGGCACAAGGCGTAAGTCGATAAGTCCCTTCAAAACTGTCTTCATCAATGAATAATCTTCCGCCTGGAAAGCCTCCCCATACGAGCAGAACACAATCGCGCTCACCGGGAACAGCGGCTGCCAGCAGAACATCGACCGGAATAGATTCGCCGTCCCGCGTTGTCAGCCAACGCACACCTGCCAGTGCTCGTCGCCACGCGGCAGACGATTGAAAGGCGCATTGCTGCTTGTCCAACACGACTCTTCCCGCCATTTCCGGCGATGGCGGTATTACCCAGCCAAGGTTCAATAGTGTGTGCCGCATCGTGTCAGACGCCTGATACCAACACGCTGCTTCCATCGTGTAAGGCTTTTCCGGTGACGTTGCGGCGGCAGTCAACGGTAACGCTTTTTCGGCCCTCCAACTGATGCAGTAATAGCCCGAGCCATCCGCCCCAGGGTCGAATAGCAACTCATGGCTTGTCCGGCCGATTTCGGGGCGTATTGCAAGTATCTCCGGCCAGAATGCGAGGATGAGTTCCATGTCGTTGTTGTCGATCCACCAGCGCAATTCCTGGCTGCTCGGTCGATAGCCGAGTTTTAGCAGGGTAAGCCGGTGGGCCTGTGGCACGAACATCCACAACTTGCCCTGCACGCCTTCGGGCAAGGGCGAACGCAATTTGGCCAGCATTTCCCCCCATGCGGCGGCGGCATTCGGGTCTTTTTCATTTCGATCGAACCAAATGCCCTTTGCTGCCGCCATCAACAACTCTTCTGGCTTGCGAAGCGGCAAATCTCCCCACCTTGCCATTGCCGCCGCACGATCATCTTTTTCCGGCAAATGAGACAACCATTGCCACCACCTGTACAACGCGCCCTTGTCCTTGAATGCTTCCAGCAAAGCGGCATCCGGCATACGCTCGAATGTGCGGAGGGAGGCCGAGTTTGGTGTCCACAAGGCATTTCTGACTGCCTGGTTAGCAAAGGCCGGGTCGTCGAAAGGCCGGCGTATCCGCAGGCGGAAGAGTCGGTCCACCTCATCGTCCGACCTGGCCTGACCGATCAGGGAGAGAAAAATCGGCTGCGCCAAGCGTTGATCGGCAATCTCGATATCCTCATCCGCCGACTGCGCTTTCGCTCGCAAGGCGCGATCCGGGTCGGCCTCGGTCAAGGCGCGAACCAGCCGCACATTGCCTGCGCGTAGCGCGTCATCCAAAAGAAGTTGGGCGCTCTTTCCGGCCGGCAACGGTACGCGGGCATCGACGAGCTTTTGCCACCCCCAGCCCGAGCGATTGGCTACGACTGCGAGCCAAGCCCGGTACAAACCGTCGCGCTGGGCGTCGAGAACTCCGGGACGTTTGACCAGAAGATTGAATATTTTCTCCTGTTGGTGGGTCAGCGCGAGTTCAAGCGCGTCGTGCTCGCCTTCGATGAGCGGATCGGCGCCGTTGGCGAGCAGCCAGGAGACGGTATTGACCATTCCGGCGCGGATGACGTGATGCAACATGGTGCCGCCATGTCTCATGGCATTCAGATCAGCGCCGTTCTTCTTCTGCTTCTTCAGCCATGCGATCAGCGCCGCCTCTTCGCTGCCTTCTTCAAAAACGAAACCGGGAGGCGCTTCGTGTCCCCATCCACGGTATCCATTTTCATCTTCCGGCGGCTGCGTTTGCGAAAGAGAAAGCAGCGCCTCAAACGCGACGATGGTGGCCTGATTTTCCTCTGCCCATGCCAGCGTGGGCAGGGCGCTGGCGGTCAGCAGGCCAAGCAACAGGGCGAACCGTAAAAATGTAGCGCAACGTGTGACATGGATGGGTGTTTGCATGATTTGGCTCCTTGTGTCGTTTCCTTCTCAGTCCACATTGAAGCAGGAGATTGTGGCAAAAATCTGTCCAAATTCTGGCAAACCGCTGACGAATTGTGGCAAAAAAATGGCAAATGATACTGAACCTCGCCGGAAGGCTGTTCCCCCTCACCCCCGGCCCCTCTCCCGCAAGCGGGCGAGGGGAGTGGATTCCCGCCAGAAACACGCGGGAATGACGAAGTGAACGTTTCGTAGGTTGGCGGTGAGCAAAGCGAACCCCAACACTAAAAACTGTAACCTGAAACCTGTAACCTGAAACCTGTCAGCGCGATCAGTAGCGCTTCTTGAGGGTCAGGGTCGCCCCTTCGCGCTTCATTTCCATCCGGTTGAGGAAGCTCATGCCCAAGAGGGCAATCGGCATGTCGTGTTCATGCACCGATGCCTCAACTTGATTGAGGATGACATCGCCGACACGAACCGAATTGAGCTTG
>JAISPJ010000005.1 GCA_031274995.1 Azoarcus sp. | reverse complement strand
AGGCCCAGGCGTCCGACCGCGCTGGAGTGTTCGGTTCGATTTCAAGGTATGTGGCAATGGTGTCGAGTTCGATGATGCTCGGACTGGGCGCGTGGCTTTTGCTGTCCGGGCTTTTCACGGGTAGCGCGGGATTCATCCTGGTGGCTTCGATCGTGGCCGGACGGGCGTTGACACCGCTGACGCAGGTCATCTTCGGGTGGCAAAATGTGGTTAACACGCGCGAGTCGTTGAAGCATCTGGAGGAATTGTTAACAAGAATTCCTGCGCCTGTCTCAGGGTTGTCGCTGCCCGCGCCCACGGGCAGGCTGGTGGCGGAGTACGTGACGGCTCGCGTTCCGGGCGCGTCGGCGACGAGCAAGTCTGTTGTGCAAAATGTTTTTTTCGATGTGCCTGCCGGCAAGATGCTGGCGGTGATCGGGCCGTCGGCTTCGGGCAAGTCCAGCCTCGCTCACCTGCTGGTGGGTGTCTGGCCTTGTCTGGCAGGCACGGTGCGGCTCGATGGTGTCAATGTGTATACGTGGGACAAGCGCGAGTTGGGGCCGCACATAGGGTTTTTGCCGCAGGATGTGGCCCTTTTCGATGGGACAATTGCGCAGAACATTGCCCGCTTCGGCAAACCGGATATCGGCAAGCTCAAGGCGGTGGCCGGGATTACGGGGCTGCACGAACATATCCTGGCATTGCCGAAGGGCTATAACACCCGGATCGGCGGCGACGGCGTGGAGCTCTCCGGCGGCATGCGCCAGCGCGTCGGCTTGGCGAGGGCCGTTTACGGTTCTCCGCGCCTGGTGGTGCTCGATGAGCCGAACGCGAACCTGGACGAAGCGGGGGAAGTGGCTCTGGCGAATACCTTGCAGGCGCTGCGCACGGTGGGCGTGACGGTCGTGGTCATCACGCATCGCAAGAATTTGCTGGCAATGGCGGATCTGGCGCTGCTGCTGGTCGACGGCACGGCCAAGGCGTTTGGCCCGCGTAACGAAGTGCTTGCCGCCTTGCAGGGGGCTGCCCCGCAACAAACCAAGTCGTTTGGCGCACCGCGCGCGCCGGTGATTGGAATGCGTCCCGGCGGCAAGCCGCTGGCGCTGGCGTGACGATGGTTATGCCATGAAAAAAATCGCGTGGATCAAAAAACTTGCAACCTTCGCCGGGCGCAGCGAATTGAGCCGCTTCCTGTGGTCGTTTCGCCGCGAATTCGCTTATGCGCTGGGATTCACCGCGCTCATGAACCTGTTGATGCTCACGCCGACGTTGTACATGTTGCAGATTTTCGACAGAGTGATGGTCAGCCAGAGCCAGTTCACGCTTTTCGCGGTCACGCTGATGCTGTTTTTCTTCTTGGGCGTGATGAGCTTTTCCGATTGGGTGCGGTCCAGATTGCTGGTCCGGCTCGGGGTGCAACTGGACATGCAGCTCAATCCGCGCGTGTTCGCTGCTGCTTTTGAAATGCGCAACCAAGGCGAGAAGAGCGCCCATCTGTTCAAGAGCCTTACCAAACTGCGCCAGTTTCTGACCGGGGCAGGATTGTTCGCTATCCTGGACGCCCCCTGGACGCCGATATACATGGCGGTGCTTTTCCTCCTGCATCCGCTCCTGGGTGTGCTCTCGATCATCTTTTGCCTGATTCTCTGGGGGGTTGCCTGGATTTCAAAACAGGTCATGGGCGAACCGCTGGAAACGGCCGACATGGCCAGGGAAAATGAATCCCGGCATTTGAGTTCCAGGATGGGATACGCGGCGGTGGTCGAATCAATGGGAATGCTCGACAACATGCGCGGATCGTGGACGCGGCGGCATCTCATGGCACTGACGCAGGGGCGCCGGGGGCTGGACGCGCAGGCGCGCATGAACGCGATTTCCACTTTCGTGCGTATGCTCCAGCAATCCGTGGGTCTTGCCGCAGGCGCGTTGTTGGCGGTCTTCGGCGAGATTTCGCCTGGCGCGATGATCGCGGCCAGTGTGTTGATGACCCGCGCCACGCATCCGATGGACGCATTGATGAAAGCCTGGGCGGATGTCGTGGCGTCCAGGAAAGCCTATCTGGAACTGGAAACGGCGCTCGAAGCGTTTCCCGAGCGCGAAACGATCCTGGTGGAAGACAGAAGGAATGGCGTGGATATCCAGATCATCAACGTCACTGTGGGCGCTGCCGAACGGCCGGAACCCATTTTGCGCGGATTGTCGCTGGAGATACCCGCCGGCATGGCTCTTGGCGTGAAAGGGGCGTCGGGTTCGGGCAAGTCCACGCTGGCCCGTGTATTGCTTGGCATCTGGCCAGGCATGCAGGGCGAAGTGTTTTTCGACGATGTGCCCATCCGTGCGCTGGATCGGGCGACACTCGGGGCGAATCTGGGTTATCTGCCGCAGGACATGGAATTGTTCGAGGGAACGATCGCCGAAAATGTGGCCCGCTTTGGCAAGGTCGAACCCGGTCTGGTCATCGACGCCTGCCGTCAGGCGGGCCTGCATGAAACAATCCTGCGTTTTCCGAATGGTTACGATACGCAGATCGGTGAAGGCGGCGGCTTCCTGTCCGGTGGTCAGCGCCAGCGGGTCGGGTTGGCGCGCGCCATTTATGGCAATCCCCGGCTGGTTGTGCTTGACGAGCCGAATTCCAGCCTGGATGAGGCCGGGGATCGCGCCCTGCTGCAAGCGGTGTTGGCCATGAAAGAACGAGGCACGACGCTGGTGCTCATCAGTCATCGCCCGCAGATCATGGCGGCGATGGACAAGATCCTGGTCATGGAGGCGGGTAGCGCGCTGCGCCTGGAGGCGCCTCCGCAAGTCAGCCAGGTTCCCCAGGTGGGGGCGGCGGCCTCGGCAGGGGTTTTGTCCGGCGCAGGCAGGGTGGCAGCGGATTACGGCGGCGCACCCAGACCGGCGGCCGCATCGGGGGCCGCCGCCGGGCCAGCACAAATGACACAGGTGTCTGTACCGGGGGCGACGGTCACGGCCGGGTCAGCGGTCAAACCCAGATCCAGATTCTTGGCGGTGTAATCAATCATGTCCCGTGCCCAGACAATGAATCGCAAAAAAACCAAAACAAGAGATGTCGAGGCAGTTGACCTGCCGTCGGTGGCCGGACCCTTGTCCGGTTCTTCGCCCGTGTCCCTTTCCGGTGCGGTGAATGCCTTGGTCGATGTGTTGAAGCCAAAGCCCGTCGCGCTGCCGAAGCCGGGTTGTGGCATGGAGGACGCGCATGGCTTGCCGACGGATACCCGGACACCTGCCAGACTGGGTTTTCGTGTGCTCGCAATCGGTTTTGGCGGTTTCCTGCTCTGGGCGGCGTTAGCCCCCCTGGATGAAGGCGTGCCGACCTCCGGCATGGTGACGATCGATACCAAGAGAAAAGCGGTGCAGCACTTGACCGGAGGCATCGTCAAGTCCGTGCATGTGAAAGAGGGGCAGATCGTGCACGAAGGAGATCCCCTTATGGAGATTGATCCGGCGAGCACCCAGGCCGCGTATGAAAATGTGCGCCAGCGTTATTACACGTTGCGGGCAATGGAATCCCGGCTGATGTCGGAACAGGGCGGGCGCGATGCCGTCAGTTTCCATCCCGATCTGCTGAGAGAGAAGGATTCCCCGCTGGTTGCCGACTTGATGGCCAACCAGGAAGGACTGTTCTCGGCGCGACGGATAACGCTCCAGGCCGAAATCCAGGCCATAGAAGAAACCATCGCCGGACTGGAAGGCAGCATCTCGGGCTACCAGGGTTTGCGGGAAGCACGGCACTCGCAATTGGGTCTGCTCAAGGAAGAAATACGAGGAGTTGAGGATCTGGTAAAAGACGGTTATGCGCCGAGAAACAGCCTGCTGGCCTTGCAGCGCACACAAGCCGAAACCATCGGGGCGATTTCCGAATTGCAGGGCAATATTGAACGATCCAAGAGTTCTCTGGCGGAAGCGAAGTTGCGCGTCACGCAAAAGAGTCAGGAATTCAGGCAAGGAATCGACCGGGAACTGGCGGATGTGCGAGGCCAGGTCGACGCCGAAAGCGAGCGTTTCGCCGCGATCAAAGCCGACCTGGCGCGTATGGTCATTCGCGCGCCGGCCAGCGGGCAGGTCGTGGGGTTCATGGCGCAGACTGTGGGCGGCGTCATCGGGCCGGGGCAAAAAATCATGGATATCGTGCCCCAGGACGAACCTCTGATGCTGGAAACCCATATTCCTCCGCATCTCATCGACCGCGTGCAGCCGGATCTCAATGTGGACGTGCGCTTTTCTTCCTTTGCGCACAGCCCCTTGCTGGTTGTGCCCGGCAAGGTTGTTTCGGTTTCCCATGACCTGCTCTTCAGCGAACAGGGCGTCCCCTTTTACCTGGCGCGTGTCACCGTCACCGAAGAAGGTATGAGAAAACTGGGGAAACGACGCTTGCAGGCGGGTATGCCGGTGGAAATCGTCGTCATTACCGGAGAGCGTTCGATGTTGACCTATCTCCTGCATCCTCTGCTGAAACGGCTTGCATCATCCATGAAAGAAGAATGAGGTCCGAAATGAGAGTACATCTTTCCCTGCCGGCAATTGCGATCATGGGGGCCGGAATGTTGTCCGCTCTTCCGCCCGCGCATGCCGATAACCTGTTGGGCCTGTACCGCGAGGCGGTTCAGGGCGATCCCAACTATCTTGCCGCGCGGGCCGACACCCAGGCCAGCCGTGAAGTGGCACCCCAGTCTCTGGCACGGTTGTTGCCCAATGTTTCATTCAGCGGCAACCGCATGAAACACTCGGCGACCCAGAAGGAAGATGTTCCCCCTTTTGGGAAGGTGTCTGTTCCTTTCAACTACGACACTCGCTACCATGTTCTGGGACTGACGCAACCCCTGTTCCGCGCAGGTTCCTATGCTGCCTGGAAACAGTCGCGGGCGCTGGTGGAAGGCGCTGAGGCCGACCTGCAATGGGCGGAGCAGCGGATCGGTACGCGAGTGAGTTCTGCCTATTTCAAAGTCCTGCTTGCCGAGGCGAACCTTGAAGTCACCAAGGCGCAGCGCGATGCCTATCTGGCGCAACTGGACTATGCCCAGAAGGCTTTCCAGACCGGCTCGGGCACACGCACCGACATCGACGAGGCCCGTGCGCAACTCGACATGGCAGCCGCCCAGACCATCGAACTGCACTATCAACTGAATTACGCGCAGGACGCGCTCAAAGCCATCATCGACCGCCCGCTGACGCCGCTGGCCCGGCTCAAACCTGAGCGTATGCAGCTTGTCCGGCCTGATCCCGATCAACTCGAAGTCTGGGTACGAAAAGCTGAAGAGGTCAATCCGCGATTGCATGCCTTGCGCTCTTCCATCGAAGCGGCCGATTTTAATGTCAAAAAGGCGATGTCCGGCCATCTGCCCACGCTCGATTTTGTCGCTCAACGTACCTGGAGCGAAAACCAGGCTATGGAGGGTCAAAACCGAGAATACAAGTTCAATGACAAACAGTACGGCTTGCGCTTCGAGGTGCCGATTTTCTCCGGGGGAGACACTGTGTCCCAGGTGCGGCAGGCCAGGGCTGAACTGGACAGGGCCCAACAGCAGTTGGAAGAGGGGCGGCGTGAGATAGATCTGTTGGTCAGGGAAAAATTCAATGGCGTTGCCCAGGGTGTGCTTTGGGTGCGCGCCTACGAGCAGGCGGTAAAATCCGCCGAGCAGGGGTTGGAGTCTACCCGCAAGGGTTTTAAGGGCGGAACGCGCACTACGCTGGATATTCTCATCGCCGAGCAGAATCTCGCCAATGCGAAACGCGATCTCAATCGCGGACGCTTCGATTATGTGCTCTCCCGCCTGGATCTTCTTTCGTTGGTGGGAGAACTCAACGAAGCCGAAATCGGTCGGTTCAACGGCTGGCTGGAGGAGCGAACGGAATAAATCCCGATAAATTCCGGCAGCCAGGTGCTTGTATACTCCAAATAAATCTGCCGCCCGTGGCTGAAACGGCTGCGGGCGGCAGATTTGCTCATAGTGCATAAAAAGCACGGAAGGCGGAAAAATGATACTGTAGAATGGCTCTGCTTGTTTGTTCTTGCCGTCTAGAATCCCAATGTCCTTTTTCCGTTTCTGGTTCAAGAATTCGCGTCCCCACGCGCTTCCTCAAAGCGTGTTGCCTGCGCTTTTCGCGGTCTGCCTTGCCGCGAACCAGTCGGAATTTTCCTTTCCCCTGGCTTTTCTCGCGGTCATGGGGGTTATCGTCGGCAATATGTCAGCCAATTTATTCGATGATTATTTCGATTACAAGGCGCATCATGCCCATTACCGCAACCTTCTGAGTCGGGAAGGTTTTCGTGCCCGTATTGGCAAATGTACCTACCTGACTTCCGGTCAGGCAACAGACAGGCAATTGCTCGGTGTTTCACTGGCCCTCATGGGGATTACCTTTCTGATTGGTAGCGTCGTTTTTTATTTCCGGGGGGTGGTGATTCTCTATGTTGCGGCCATTACGACAGTACTGATAATTTTCTATTCCGCCCCTCCCTTGCGTCTTAGCTATCATGGGTTAGGTGAAGTAGTAATAGGTGTCGTTTTCGGGCCACTGAATATGATCGGAACTTACTACGCAGCCTGTGGCGCAATAGACCAGACACTCATTTTCATCTCGATTCCGGTCGGCCTTCTGGTGATGAATATCATCTACGTGCATTCCATGCTCGATGTCGTTGCGGACAAAAAAACGGGCAAACATACGTTGGCCGTATTCCTGGATCGTCCCCCGGTCATGCTTGCCGTTCTTTTTTTCATTCTTTTCCTTCCATTTCTTATCATCGGCTACGGCATCTGGAGCGGTAGCCTGTCAGTTTTCCATGCGGCCCTGATACTGACCCTGCCGATGGCGATAGGGCTTTTTCGCATGATGACGGTTTTTTATAAAAACCCGGAACAAAAATTCAAGCCAAAACCCTGGATGGGTTCCATGCGCGGATGGCAACAAGTCGAAACCATTGGCATCGGCTGGTTCATGATTCGTTGGTTTTTGGCAAGAAATCTGCTGGTTTCTGTTTGCCTGATCGGCATGATTTTGAGTTTCATCAGATGAAAGTATGTTTATGAAACCATTTCTTTATTTTCCGCTGTGGTTTTTTAATGTTCGCATACTGAATAAAAAAATCCCTCTGCAATCGGTTGTTTTTATTTCCGATAAATGCAATCTGAAATGTCTGCATTGTTCTATTTATGCAAAAAAGGATGCCATTGTAAAAACCTTTGCTGAAATCCAGTCCGATCTCGAATATTGTTATCAGCAGGGTTCGCGTTTTGTTGATCTGGAAGGCGGGGAACCGACGCTGTGGCGCGATGGCGGGCACGACTTGAACAGCGTCATCCGCCTGGCGAAAAGAATCGGCTTTTACTCGGTGACGGTGACGACCAACGCCGCTCACCCGTTTGCGGGGCTCGAAGCGGATTCCATCTGGGTGAGCATGGACGGTGTCGGCGCGGCTCACGACGCCATCCGGGGCAAGGGCACGTTTGATCGGCTCGTCCGGAATATCGAGGGGTGTGGCCGTTCCCGTGTCAGCGTGAACATGGTGGCCAACGCCCTGAATCATGGTTCAGTGGATGAAGCCATCCAGTTCGCCAGGGATCATCCGAACATCGAATCCATCGCCATCAACCTGCACACGCCGTTTCCCGGCACGGAGGCGCTCGAACTCGATGATGCCACTCGCCGCATCGTGCTCGACAAAGTCATCGCCTACAAACAAAAGGGTTACCCGATCATGAATTCCGTGGCGGGACTGAAACTCATGCGCAAGCGCGATTTCAAGAAGTATTGCTGGATGGCGAACTTCGTCATGCCCGACGGCAGCAGGCTTCCCGAGTGCCAGGGCCGGCCAGCGGGCCTGTGCGGGCGCTGCGGCTTTTGCATGGCAGGTGAAATGGCCGGCGTGATGGGATTGAAGCTGGAAACGCTTCTCGCGGGGCTGAAACTGCGAGTGACGGGGTAGGTGTTTAGTCCCGCCATTTATAGCGTGGATTGCGAGATAATCACAACCTGCTCGCTGTAGACCAGAGCCAAAGACTCCCCGGAACCGTATCGGGGAATCCCCGGCCTTCAGGCTTGTGTTATTCAAAAACAATGGACGGACATTTTCATCCCTTTGCCGCATGCCGGGGAACGGTACTATTCGCGTTCGTGTGGACGGTGCTGGTGCTGGTTTCCCTTTTTCTGCAACGCGAGCAGTTGAACCATACTGCCGCAGAGCTCGCGCGCATCGCGGCCATCGCCAGTCTCCGTAAAGACATGGCAATCCGGGAATGGGCTTCTTCGGTCGGGGGCGTTTTCGTGCGTAATGATCGTCTGCCCGCGTTCAACTCTCTCGAACAGGAACAGCATTTTTCCGCGAATGATCGTTCCGGGGAGGCTCTCGATCTCGTCCTGCTTACGCCCATGCACATGCTGTTGGCCATCCAGGGCTTGTCGAACCGGCAATTCGAATTCAAGGAACGGCTCACTTCCAGGCAACTCCGCAACCGCGAGAACATGCCCGACGACTGGGAAATCAAGGCGCTCGAAGAACTGGGCAAAGGGGCATCCATCATCACGGAACCGCTCTCGCAGGATGGGCGGGGACACGGGTTGATGCGCGTCATGCTTCCCATGAAGATGGAGAAAGAATGCATGGAGTGCCACCGCGACACCCTCGTCCCGGTAGGCGGGCTGCGCGGCGGCGCGAGCATATCGGTCGACCTCAACGCCTACCGGACCGCGCAGGAACCCACCTGGCGCGCCATTCAGTTCTGGCATGGAACCGTTTGGCTGCTTGGGTTGGCGACCATTGCTCTTTTGCACGTCATTACCCGCCGCCGTGCGCAAGAACTGCGCCGCTCTGGAGACGCGCTACGGGAATCGCAGGCACGGCTGCGCGAACTCGCCCGCTTCCTGCAAGGCGTGCGGGAGAGCGAACGTACCTCCATCGCCCGCGAACTCCACGACGAACTCGGGCAGGCACTCACTGCCCTGCGCATTGATCTTGGCTGGCTGCGCAAGAATTTCGATCGCTCCGGCAATGCTGGCGGCGGCAAAACTTGCGCAGGCCGCATCGACGGTTCGCGCGCCCTCGTGGAACGCACCATCGAATCCATGCGCCGCATATCCGAGGGGTTGCGCCCCGGTATGCTCGATGTGCTCGGCTTGCGTGCCGCGCTCGAACACCTCGTTCGGCAATTCGGGGAACGTTGCGGCATTGGCTGTGTTTTCTATGCGGACCGGGACGAATACAAACTCGATTCTGACCGGTCCATTGCCGTTTTCCGGCTTGTTCAGGAGGCGCTCACCAATATCTCCCGCCACGCGCGCGCCACGCACGTGGATATCCGAATGGAAGAAATCGACGGCAGGCTGCATCTTCTCATTCAGGATGATGGCGTTGGTTTCGACCTTCATGTTCCTCGGAGAGGTTTCGGCCTTCTCGGCATGTCCGAGCGCGTGAGTATGCTCGGCGGGGAAATGAGCGTCGATGGCAGCCACGGCGTGCGCATTTCCGTCATCCTGCCCTTGAGTGAAGATTCGTCGGAGGGAGGCAACCCGTGATTCGCGTTCTCATCGCAGACGACCACGACATCCTGCGTGCCGGTCTAAAACACATTCTCAGCGAAGCTGGCGACATCATTGTTGCCGGGGAAGCCAGCAACGGTACGGAGGCGGTGGCACTGTTGCGCGCCGGGCAATGGGATGTCGCCGTGCTCGACCTCAGCATGCCCGGACGCAATGGCATCGAACTCATCAAACAGGTCAAGGATGAGTTTCCGCGCCTGCCTATCCTCATTCTCAGCATGTACAAAGAAGACATCTATGCCGTGCGTGCCCTCAAGGCGGGCGCGTCCGGTTATCTCTGCAAGGACAATGCGGAGGCTCTGCTGATCGACGCCATTCGCAAGATCGTTGGCGGCGGCCTCTTCATCAGCCAGGATATTACCGAGAGCCTTACCCGCGACATTCTCCAGGGCAACCGGGAACAGCTACCCCACAAACGCCTCACTGACCGCAACTACCAGATATTCCTCATGCTCGTGCAGGGGCTCGGTGTCTCCGAAATCGCCCGGCGGCTCAAATTGAGCGTGAAAACCGTCAGTACGCACAAAGCTACCATCCATATCAGGATGGGGCTGGCCAACACCGCCGAACTCGTCCGGTACGCCATCCGCCATCAGTTGATTGAAAGCGACGCGCCGTTATCGGAATAGGACGCAAACCTGTCTTCAGCATAAGCCGCCGGTCGATCCCTTGGCGTCATCGCGTTGGCGTCGCTGCATGGGAGAAGAAGGAATGGAATGGCTGCCCACTCTAAAATCAGCCGCTACTCAATTCCGGGGGAATGTCGTAATAACAATAAATGTTATTGCGAGCAATGACGGATAACCACACTACAGGTTAAGTACATAATTACCGAAATAAAGTGCGTAATTACCGAAATAAAATGTGTTTACGCAGGAATAAATATATACACTAAAATAAAAATGTGTATACGTTTTGTGTATTTGATATCATTATAAATGTCGTGTTTTTTTACACATTTCTTTTATAAATGTTTATATCTCTTTAACAATCAAAGGTATATAGCTAAGGCATGGTTTTTGCTATACTGATTTGTAGTGGCACCCCACTGTCTATAGTGGTGCTTCACTGTCAATTTATTTCCATCTGGTTTATCAGGAGATTTAATGATGTCCAAGCTCTTTGCCGCTTCGTTGTTGGCATTAAGTATTGCGGCGGTTGCCGCCCCATCGGCTTATGCCGAAAACATTATTGCGCCCCCCCCCCTTCCATCGACTAACGTCGGAAACACCGGAAACGTCGGAAACGCCGGAAACACCGGAAACGTCGGAAGTGTCATTCAAGGTCAGCTACGTGACACCTCGAACGCCAGCGCCAGCCAATGGCAGGTCAAATATCTGGGCGGGCAGAATACATGCAGTGGCATTTTCTGCAGTTCCAATGAAACCTTTAATTGGGCAGCCCAGCGCACCTACGCCAATGGCATTCTCAATACTGCAGGCTATAAGAACGCGATGGGAATTGGGTCCGATCGCGCTGCCTCGCTCCACTGGAACACCGACTATTCCTGGATCAGCACCCCTGATTACTATACGATCGGCGGCCTCCAGTACACGGGTGTCGCGGACAACGGCTATTATTCCTTCGTGACGATGATCGACGACTCCCAATCTACCGGTAATGGCGTCAACCAAACGGTAACGCTTGACACTCTCAGGATTGGTTTTACCTCCGACGACCATGTACATGCGATCATTATCAACGGAACGGTGTACAGTGCTTTCGCTGCTCAAGACGCAAACCGTTTTTCCTGGGAGATGGATTACGTCGAGATTATTGCGAATGACATTGCCTGGAATGTCTACGGGAATAATACAATCGAGTTCATCGTCCACAATAACAACAGCAATAACCTCGGCAACGGCAGCAGCACCTGGCTGAATACGCCGAATGGGATGGGATTCTCGGCCACGATTCAGGCGACTTATCTCGCCCAAGTCGTTCCCGAACCCGAAGCCTACGCCATGATGCTGGCCGGTCTTGCGATGATTGGTACCGTAGCACGCCGTCGCCGCAGCAAGAGCCTGTAATCTGGCTGTCTGATTTTTTAGGTTGAAGAGTGGAAGGGGGGCGCAAGCCCCCCTTTCCTTTAGCGCCCTGCGCGGCGCATTGTCCAGGTGATGACGCTACCCGCCCTTCGCCCGCTCCAGCGCCTTTGCCAGATATTGCCCTGTGTGGCTTTGCATGCAGGCGGCGACGGACTCCGGTGTGCCGGCACAGACGAGCGTGCCACCGTCGTTACCGCCTTCAGGGCCGAGATCGATGATCCAGTCCGCCATTTTGATAACGTCGAGATTGTGCTCGATGACGACGATGGTGTTTCCGTTGTCGCGCAGGCGGGTAAGGACGCGCAACAGCAGTTCGATATCCTGGAAGTGCAGGCCGGTGGTTGGTTCGTCGAGGATGTAGAGCGTGCGTCCCGTGTCGCGTTTGGAGAGTTCGAGCGCAAGTTTGACCCGTTGCGCCTCGCCGCCGGAGAGCGTGGTGGCGCTTTGCCCGAGGCGGATGTAGCCGAGACCGACATCGGCCAGGGTTTCGAGCTTGCGCGCGATGGCGGGTACGGCAGAGAAGAAACCGAGCGCCTGATCGACGGTCATCTCCAGCACTTCGTAAATGTTGTGCCCCTTGTAGCGGATTTCCAGCGTCTCGGCGTTGTAACGCTGGCCCCGGCAACTGTCGCAAGAGACGTACATGTCGGGCAGGAAGTGCATTTCCACCTTTATCATGCCGTCGCCCTGGCAGGCTTCGCAGCGTCCTCCCCTGACGTTGAACGAAAAACGTCCTGGCCCATAACCGCGTGCCCTGGACTCAGGCACACCGGAGAAAAGTTCGCGGATGGGCGTCATCAGTCCGGTATAGGTGGCAGGGTTGGAGCGCGGGGTGCGCCCGATAGGGGATTGGTCGACACCGATGATTTTGTCGAGCAGGCCAAGCCCGTGGATAGCCTTGTGCCGCGCGGCTTCGAGGTTTGTTCCGTTGAGTTGGATGCTTGCCGCCGCGCCCAGGGTATCGTTGATGAGCGTGGATTTGCCCGAACCCGAAACGCCGGTGACGCAGACGAAAAGCCCGACAGGAATATCGACATCGAGCTTTTTCAGGTTGTTACCGCTTGCGCCAGTAATGCGTATGACCCGTGCGGCATCCATCGGCACGCGGCGGGCGGGCAACTCAATCTTGCGGCGATCCGCAAGCCATGCGCCGGTTACGGAGGCCGGATTGTCGATGACTGCCCCAGGAGTGCCGCTGGCGATGACTTCCCCGCCGTTTTCACCCGCGCCGGGCCCCATGTCGACGAGATGGTCGGCGGCCCGCATGGCCTCTTCGTCATGCTCGACCACGATCACCGTATTGCCGAGATCGCGCAACCGGCCAAGGGTTTCCAGCAGGCGGGCGTTGTCGCGCTGGTGCAGGCCGATGGATGGTTCGTCGAGCACATACATGACCCCGGTCAGCCCCGAGCCGATCTGGCTGGCCAGCCGGATACGTTGCGCTTCTCCGCCGGAAAGGGTATCGGCCGCGCGATCAAGGCTCAGGTAGCCGAGGCCGACGTTATCCAGAAAACCCAACCGCGCAGTAATCTCCCGGACGATTTTTTCCGCGATGGGCGCGCGTTGCCCTTCGAGTTGCAGTCCGTTGAAAAACGCCAGACAGCGCGACAATGGCAAGGCAGCCACCTTTGGCAGGGACAGATCCCCTACCAGAACATGCCGGGCCGCCGGAGTCAGACGTGCGCCATTACAGTCCGGGCAGCACCGGCTGGCGCGATACTTTAGCAGTTCCTCGCGCACCAGCACCGAATCGGTATCGCGGAAACGCCGCTCCATGTTGGGAATGATTCCCTCGAACGGATGTGACTTTGTTACCGTGAGACCCTTTTCGGAGAAATAGAGGAACGCGATGCACTCTTTCCCCGATCCGTGCAGCACAGCCTCCCGTGCTTTTTTTGGCAGGCTGTTGAACGGCACGTCGGCGTTGAATTTGTAATGCGCGGCCAGACACTCGATCATCTGGAAATAAAACTGGTTGCGTCTGTCCCAGCCCCGGATTGCCCCGGCGGCCAATGAAAGTTCCGGGTAAGCAACAACCCGTTGCGGGTCGAAGAACGTGATTTGCCCGATGCCATCGCAGCGCGGACATGCGCCTGCCGGGTTGTTGAACGAGAACAGCCGGGGTTCCAGCGCGGGCAGGGCAAAGTCGCACACCGGGCAGGCAAAGCGGGCCGAAAAAGGGTATTCCCCGCCACCGTCCATCCTGTCCATTTCTACCGCAATCGCGCGTCCGTCACTATACGCAAGCGCGGTCTCGAACGATTCGGCCAGCCTGCTGCGCGACTCGGGCCGTACACGCAGACGGTCGATGACGATCTCGATCTCGTGGCGGCCATTCTTGTTGAGCGGCGGCGGCGCATCCAGGTCAACGATGGCGCCGTCGATCCGCGCCCGCACGAAACCTTGTGCTGCGAGACTGGCAAGCAATTCCTGCTGTTCCCCTTTCCGGCCGGTCAACACCGGCGCGAGAATCATCACGCGGGAGTTGGCGGGCAACGCCAACACCTGATCGACCATCTGCGCCACGCTTTGCGCGTCCAGCGTCCGGCCAGGATGCCGGGGACAGTGCGGAGTACCGGCGCGGGCATAAAGCAGGCGCAGATAGTCATGGATTTCCGTGACGGTTCCGACCGTAGAGCGCGGATTGTGGCTGGCGGCCTTCTGTTCGATGGCGATGGCGGGCGACAGCCCCTCGATCAGATCGACATCCGGTTTTTCCATCAATTGCAGGAATTGGCGAGCATAAGCGGAGAGCGATTCCACGTACCGCCGTTGGCCCTCGGCGTAGAGTGTGTCGAACGCCAGCGACGACTTGCCTGAACCCGACAGGCCGGTCACGACTGTGAGCCGGTTGCGCGGCAAATCGAGGTTGATGTTCTTCAGGTTATGGGTACGGGCACCGCGAATGTGGATTGCGTCCATATCAGGGAAGGCGTGACAGTAAACCGCACACTATAAAAGAGAATCCGCAGCACACGCAATTTCAGGATAAGACGCGCACGCCCTTCCCTCTCCCGCAAGCGGGGAGAGGGAAGGGCGTGCGCGAACTTAAACCGAAATGCCTTAATGCAGTTTGGCTGATGGAGAGGGCAGATCAGATGGCAAGCACGATGTGCGGAAAATTTCAGTCGAATTACGAAGAGCCTGCACGACAGCTTCGAGACCCGACAGATAGGCTGCCTGTTTTCCCTGTGCGATAGACAACTCGATATATTTTGCAAGGCCATCCAAAATGTTTTGTCCATCCAGACGATGGGCAATAAGCGCCCCGCATATGGACACCAGTACATTCATCTGTGCTTGCTGCATAACTAATAAATCATTGATGCGAACTTCACTATCTTTCATCTTATTTTCCATCAAAAAAAGGTTGCGGGAGAGGGTATGAAAATACGATATATTGTTCCCTATTTTTTATATTAGACAAGTTTGTATATTTTTTTATTGTGGATAACCCTGAACAGGGAAACGGCTTGTCCTGAACATGCTTGTAGGCCCCGAAGCCGGGTTGGCGCTCAGGGTGCTTGCCCCAAAACATCAGGGTCCACAAGCACTTCCACCCGCAACCCAAAAATATTCAGGACAACAGTGCGCGAAAGCGAAGATCCAGGATGTATCTACTTAAACCGAAATCGCTCTGGTGAAACGGGAAGGATGCGGTTCGCACCGCAATCTTTATGCCATAATTTGTAACCTCAACCGAAAAAAAGGAACGGAACGGCTCATGGACGACAACAAGGCCAAGGCGCTTGCCGCCGCGCTGGCGCAGATCGAAAAGCAGTTCGGCAAGGGTTCGATCATGCGTATGGGTGATGACAGCGTCGAACGCGACATTCAAACCGTATCGACCGGCTCACTCGGGCTGGATATCGCGCTGGGGCTGGGTGGCCTGCCGCGTGGGCGGGTTGTCGAAATCTACGGGCCGGAATCTTCCGGCAAGACCACCCTCACGCTCCAGGTCATTGCGGAGATGCAAAAGCTCGGCGGCACGGCGGCTTTTATCGATGCTGAACACGCGCTCGATGTCGGCTATGCCGAAAAACTCGGGGTCAAGACCAAAGATCTGCTGATCTCGCAACCCGATACCGGCGAACAGGCACTGGAAATCGCCGACATGCTGGTGCGCTCGGGCGGCGTGGATATCGTCGTGATCGACTCGGTGGCCGCGCTCACGCCCAAGGCCGAAATCGAGGGTGAAATGGGCGACCAGCTTCCCGGTCTTCAAGCCCGCCTGATGAGCCAGGCGCTCCGCAAGCTCACCGCCAATATCAAGCGCACCAACACCTTGGTCATCTTCATCAATCAGATCAGAATGAAGATCGGCGTCATGTTCGGCAGTCCCGAAACCACCACCGGCGGCAACGCGCTCAAGTTCTACGCCTCGGTGCGCATGGACATCCGCCGTACCGGCGCAATCAAGAAAGGCGACGAGGTCGTGGGTTCCGAAACCAAAGTCAAGGTCGTCAAGAACAAGGTCTCCCCTCCGTTCAAGGAGGCGCATTTCGACATCCTTTACGGCGAGGGCATCTCGCGCGAGGGGGAGATTATCGACTTGGGCGTGACACACAACATCGTCGACAAGTCCGGGGCATGGTACGCCTATAAAGGTGACAAAATCGGTCAAGGCAAGGACAACACACGTGAATTTCTGCGCAACAGCCCGGCAATGGCGCGCGAGATCGAAAACCGGGTGCGGGTCGCCGTCGGCCTGCCCGAACTGCCCGCCGCCACGCCGACGAAGCCTGAATCCACGAAACCCGAATCTGCCTCCGCCATCAAACCCAGTACCATCAAACAATAGAAATTTATCCGTACCATGAGCATGCCAAGCCTGCACGCACGGGCCTTGCGTTACCTTTCCCGGCGCGACCACAGCCGTGCCGAACTGATGCGCAAGCTCGCGCCTTACGGCACGGACGAGGAAATCGGGGTCTTGCTGGATCGCATGGGCGAGCTGTCTCTTCAATCCGACGCGCGCATGGCTGAAAACTGGGTACGCAGCAACAACGGGCGCTTTGGCCGCGCCCGCCTGCAATATGAATTGGCCCAGCGCGGCCTGGCACGCGAATTGATCGAAGAGGCGCTCACAAACGGCGGCATGGCGGATGAACTCGAACGTGCGCGTGCCATCTGGCAGTCCCGGTATTCCGCAGCACCCATCGACGCCCGCGAATGGACACGGCAGTCCCGTTTTCTGCTCGCGCGCGGCTTCGCCGCAGAAGTCGTCCGCGCCGTGCTCCATGGCAAACCCGAACACGTGGTTGATGAGTCGCCATGAGCCTGCTGACAGCAAACGGCCTTCGCAAACGTTACAAATCGCGCACTGTCGTGCATGACGTTTCGTTCGAGGTCCGACCCGGTGAAGTTGCCGGGCTGCTCGGCCCCAACGGCGCAGGCAAAACCACCTGTTTCTATATGATCGTCGGTCTTGTGCGTAGCGACGGCGGCGAAATCCATCTCGGCGGCGAACGGATCACACACCTGCCCATCCACGCCCGCGCACGTCTCGGACTGTCCTACCTGCCGCAGGAAATGAGCGTGTTCCGCAGGCTCACCGTGGCCGAAAACATTCGCGCCGTGCTCGAACTCCAAGGGCTGGAAGAAGAACAGACCACCCTGCGTCTCGACAAACTCCTCGTCGAACTGGGCATCTCGCACTTGCGCGACAACACTGCCATTTCACTCTCCGGCGGCGAGCGGCGGCGTTGCGAGATTGCGAGGGCGCTGGCGACTTCCCCACGCCTGATCTTGCTCGACGAGCCTTTTGCGGGTGTCGACCCCATCGCAGTGATCGACATTCAGAAGATCATTCGTTTTCTCAAGGAACGCGGCATCGGCGTACTGATTACTGACCACAACGTGCGCGAAACCCTGGGCATCTGCGACCACGCCACGATCATCAGCGAAGGCAGGGTGCTGGCCGGGGGAATCCCCGCCGACATTATCGCCAACGAACAAGTCCGCCAAGTCTACCTCGGCGAACATTTCCAGCTTTGAGTTGGCGCGCGCATGAAACCGACGCTCCAGCTCAAACTCTCGCAACACCTGACTCTGACGCCGCAATTGCAGCAGTCGATCAAATTGTTGCAACTCTCGACGCTGGAACTCAATCAGGAAGTCGAACGCTTCTTGCAGGAAAACCCGATGCTTGAGCGCGAGGAAAGCAGTGAGGGCGCGTTTTCAGGCCCTTCGGACACAGCACTGCCACCAGGATTGACCGGTACGGCAACAACGGCCGAGTCCGGGGGCAGCGAGCGGGGAGACGAGAGAGAGCCGGATGCTTTCATGGACGGCATTGCAGACGAAGAAAAAGTTGACTGGTCGGATGCCGGCGGCGGCGCTCGCAACCGAGGCGAGGATGAAGATTTCGATTTTCAGGAAGCCCAGGCGGCAAGCACCTCATTGCGAGAACACCTTGATGCCCAGGTGGCGCTCTCGCCACTCTCAAACCGCGACCGTATGTTGGTGCGTTTCGTCATCGAAGCGCTCGATGACGATGGCTACCTGCGCCAGGAACTTGAAGAACTGTTTGAACTGCTGCCGCCCGAACTCGGGTTCGACACCGACGATCTCATGATTGCGCTGCGCCATGTGCAACAACTCGACCCCTCCGGGGTCGGCGCGCGCACCCCGCAGGAATGCCTGGGCCTGCAACTGCGGGCGCTGCCTGCCTCGCCCGAACGCGATCTGGCGCTCGTCATCGTCGAGCAGTACATCGAATTGCTGGCCGTGCGCAATTTCAATCAGATCAGGCATGTGACCGGTTGCGAAAACGAAACCCTGCGCACGGCACGGGCGTTGATCCTCGACCTCGACCCGTACCCCGGCTCACGCCACTCGGGCGAAGAGACCCGTTACGTGCTGCCCGATGTCAACGTGCGCAAAATTCGCGGGCGCTGGGCGGCAATGCTCAATGATGAGGCCATGCCCAAGCTGCGCGTCAACCGTCTCTACGCCACGCTGCTGCGACAAAACAGGGGCCAGGCGGGCGCCCTTTCCGGGCAATTGCAGGAAGCGCGCTGGTTCATCAAGAATATCCGTCAGAGGTTTGACACAATTCTTCGCGTCTCACAAGCAATCGTTGACCAGCAACGGCAGTTCTTCGATCATGGCGAAGTGGCAATGAGGCCATTGACTCTCCGGGAGATCGCAGATCGGCTTGAATTGCACGAATCTACCGTATCGCGCGTTACCACACAGAAATACATGGCCACGCCGAGGGGTGTGCTCGAACTCAAGTATTTTTTCAGCAGCCACGTCGCAACCGATGTCGGCGGGGCGGCATCCTCAACAGCGATTCGCGCCCTGATCCGCCAGATCATCGATGCCGAAGACAAGAAAAAACCCCTGTCCGACGCAAAAATCGTCGACCTGCTCAATGAGCAAGGCGTCGTGGTGGCGCGGCGCACCATCGTCAAATACCGCACGTCGCTCAATATTCCCCCCGTCAATCTGCGTAAAACGCTTTAATCACAAAAAAGGAGTTAGCATGAATCTCAACATCACCGGCCATCATGTCGAAGTCACGGACGCCATCCGCGCTTACGCATCGGAAAAGATTGAACGCGTCGTCCGCCATTCCGACAATGTCACCAGTGTTAACGTGATTCTTTCCGTCGATAAACTCAACCAGAAAGCCGAAGCCACCGTCCATGTGCGCGGCAGGGACATCCATGTCGAGTGCGTCGACGCCGACCTGTATGCCGCCATCGATGCCTTGGCTGACAAGCTCAGCCGCCAGATGCAAAAGCACAAGCAAAAAACCTCGGAGCACAATCACGACTCGCACAAATTCGCGGCAGGGCGCTGATATTTATTCAACATTTCATTGATCCGCATCAGGACGGCTGCCCAGGGCAACCACTTTGTGCGTCAGAGCGTTTTTTGTTTGATCCTGTACAGCATGAAACGGAGAGATTTTTTTCTGGATCCCCGCTTTCGCGGGGATGGCGCCGACAGGGGGAGCGGGAATCCAGAAATGTGTCCATTAAAACCAAAACCGCTCTAACATTCATTCCATGAGTCTTATCGCTTCCATCCTGCCGCGTGCCAATGTTGTGGCCGAATTCAATGCCTCCGGCAAAAAACGGGTCTTTGAAGAAGCCGCGCTGTTGTTCGAAGCGCAGCAAGGATTTTCCCGCGATCTCGTTTTTGAAAAACTCTTTGCCCGAGAACGCCTTGGCTCTACCGGGCTCGGCCACGGTGTTGCCATTCCGCACTGCCGCATCGAGGGGCTGCTGAACGAGGCCACAGCCGCTTTCATCCGGCTGACTGCACCGATCCCGTTCGATGCCTTCGACGATGAGCCGGTCAAACTCATTTTCGTTTTGCTGGTTCCCCACGACGCCAACGACACCCATCTTCACATCCTGGCGGAACTTGCACAGATGTTCGACACTCCGGCTTTCCGCAGACAACTGCTGGCCGCCGTCGATGCCGATGCTCTTTATACCTTGCTGACCAGTTGGCAAACGGGTACCGAAAGCAACACACACATCGGCTGACCCGTCTTGTCCCTCCCCTGCCCCATTCCTCTTCGGAAAACCCTTCAAGGCAACCCATGAACAGCACCATCGATTATCTGGAACGCATTCTCAATGCCCGGGTGTACGATGTTGCCATCGAAACACCGCTTGATCTCGCCATTGGTCTTTCCGCCCGGACTCGCAACCGCATCTTCCTCAAGCGTGAGGACATGCAGCCGGTGTTCAGCTTCAAACTGCGCGGCGCCTACAACAAGATGGCGAACCTTTCGCCGCAGGCGCTCAGGCGCGGGGTGATCTGTGCTTCGGCAGGCAACCACGCCCAAGGCGTGGCATTATCGGCGCAAAAACTCGGCACCCGGGCCGTCATCGTTATGCCCGGAACCACGCCGCAGATCAAAATCGACGCGGTACGCGCACGTGGCGGCGAAGTCGTGCTGGCAGGCGAGTCTTACTCCGATGCGTATACTCACGCCACCAAACTCGAAAAACGCGAAAAATTAAACTTCGTCCACCCCTACGATGACCCGGATGTCATCGCCGGCCAAGGCACGGTCGGCATGGAAATCCTGCGTGCCCACCCGCAGCCGATCCACGCCGTGTTCTGCGCGGTCGGCGGCGGCGGCCTCATTGCCGGGGTTGCGGCCTACATCAAGCGCCTGCGCCCGGAAACACGGATCATCGGGGTAGAAACCGTCGATGCCAACGCAATGGCGCAATCGCTCGCCGCCGGGTATCCGGTCACACTGGAACAGGTCGGGTTGTTCGCCGACGGGACTGCCGTCAAGCGCGTGGGCGATGAAACCTTCCGCCTGTGCCGGGAGTATGTCGACGAGATCATCGAAGTCGATAACGACGCCATTTGCGCCTCGATCAAGGACGTATTTGAAGACACCCGCTCCATCCTCGAACCTTCCGGCGCGCTGGCCGTGGCCGGAGCCAAGGCTTACGCGCAAAAGTACAAGCTGCGGGATAAAAGCCTGGTCGCAGTCGCCTCGGGGGCGAACATGAATTTCGATCGGCTACGCTTTGTCGCCGAACGCGCCGAACTGGGCGAGCAGCGCGAAGCCGTGCTGGCAGTGACGATCCCGGAGCAGCCAGGATCCTTCCGCAAGTTCTGCCAACTCCTCGGCAACCGCAACGTCACTGAATTCAACTATCGCTATGCCGACACCAGGCAGGCGCACATCTTCGTCGGCGTCAGCATCCACAACCGCACCGAGGCCGCCCGGCTCGTCGAATTGCTTGAACGCCACCAATTGCCTGCCGTCGACCTCACCGACAACGAAATGGCTAAAACCCACGTCCGTTACATGGTCGGCGGTCACGCCCCGCAAGCCGAAAACGAAGTGCTGTACCGCTTCACCTTCCCGGAGCGCCCCGGTGCGCTGCTGGACTTTCTCTCCCGCCTGCGTTCGGACTGGAACATCAGCCTGTTCCACTACCGTAATCATGGTTCGGACTTCGGGCGTGTGCTCGTCGGCATGCAGGTTCCGCCTGGAGATCAGTCCAGTTTTGCCGAATTCCTTCGCCAGCCCGGCTACGAATACACTGAAGAGACCCATAATCCCGCCTACCGGCTCTTCTTGGGATAAACCACAACCACGCACAACGCTTTCCTGTCCGGCGGCGTGCTATTGTTCTATCGTTTGCGTTCCGGCACACGATGAACAAACTGAAAAAACGTTTCCGTTTCCTCGCCGTCGATCTTGCCTTCGCCACCGTGTTCACGTTGTGCGCGATTTTGTGCGTCTTGGCTTACCTGTACCAGTCCGACACCCAGATCAGGCAGCAGAGCACTATCCAGCTCTCCATCGCCGAGCACGAGGCGGCCTACATCAGCCACGACCTCGGCCTCACGCTGCAAAACATCGACACGAACCTGAGAGCCGCGCTCAATGCCTCCGCACACAAGCCTATCCAGACAGACACCCTCAGGAACGCCCTGAACAACGCCCCCTATCTGAATTCGATCTCGCTCCTCGGCCCGCAAGGCAAGATCATTGCCAGCACGAAGGCAGCCAATATCGGGCATACCCTCGACATCAGCGCCTATCCCGTTTATCCGCAGTCCACCGGGGACTTGTTGCGCATCGGGCCGACACACAGGGGCCATGACCTCGCCGATGGCGTCCCCTTGACCGACAACGCCAGAAACACGCCTGAGCAGGGGTTCATCCCGATCATTCATACCCATCTGTCCGAGGCCAATGAACAGGAAAACTCCCTGATCGCCACCATCGACCTTGGATACCTGCTGAGCCGGATCGCCAGCGTCCCCAATACATCTGTTACCCGTATCGCGGTACTGCGCTCCGACGGACTGCGGCTGTTCGATACCATGCCGACGGATGCCGGCCTGTTGATGTTCGAACGCGACACCGTCGAACGCTGGCAAAAAGGCGATTCCATCGGCGCGAAGGAACTGTTGGCAATTGATTCCCGGCACTGGATCGTTGCCTATCGCCTCCACCCGCAATTGCCCATCGGCGTCGTTTTGGTCGTCGACCGCGACAACTTGCTGAAAGACGCCATCCTTAAAATTCAGCGCAATAACATGACCATCATGCTGCTGATGATCGTCGGCATGACCTGCGTACTTTTCAGTTACCTGTTTTTCCGTCACGCCAACCGCCACCAGCGCAACCGGGTCGCAAGGATCGAAGCACAGCGCAGTTTGCTGGAGAGTTCGCTCAACGCCTGCACAAACGCCATCGTCATCACAAAACCGGACGGCCTCATCGAATGGAGCAACCCGGCCTTTTCCGTCCTGACCGGCTACACAGTAGCCGAAGCCAGCGGCCAGTATCCGGGCACCCTGTGCAAATCAGGAGAACAAAGCAGCGCCTTTTACGCGCACATGTGGCAAACCATCCGCGCAGGCCGTGTCTGGCGCGGAGAACTCGTCAACCGGCGCAAGGACGGCAGCCTCTACGATGAAATGCTCACCATCGCGCCCGCGCTCGACAGCGAAGGCACCATCCAGCATTTCATCGCCACCAAGGAAGATTTCACGCAACAAAAAGCGGCGCGCAAGGAACTCGAAATCGCGCATTCCCACCTCAACTCCGTGGTGGAGAATTTCCCCGGCTCGCTCATCATGGAAGATATTGAGGGCCGCATCGTCCTGCTCAACCAATGTGTCTTCGAGCTGCTTGGCCTGCCGGGAACCGAAGAATACGTCTTGGGCAAACCCATACACCCGCTGATGGTGTTCAGCAGCCATGTTGCCGAGAACAGCCAGGCTTTTCTGGATCGTGTCGAAGAACTGCGCACGGCTGCCCACCCTTCGTACGGCGAAGAAATTCATTTCAAGGACGGTCGCTGGATCGAACGCGACTTCATCCCGATCCACCTGCATGAAAACCTGATCGGTTTTCTCTACATCTACCGTGACATCTCGCAACGCAAACGCCATGCGCGCGAGCTCTGGCAACTCGCCACATCCGACCCGCTTACCGGCATCCCGAACCGTCGCGCCTTCTTCGAGAACATCGAGCGCGAACGCGCACGTCTGACGCGTTATCCGGGCGAAGCCGGCGTCCTGATGATCGACATCGACCACTTCAAGCAGATCAACGACACGCACGGCCATGCCGCCGGTGATGCCGTGCTCTGCCACATCGTGCGGCAGTCGCGCAAGCTGCTGCGTGAATCCGACATGCTGGCCCGCCTGGGAGGCGAGGAATTTGCCGTCCTGCTGCCGCAGGCCAACGACGAAGGCGCGCTCGGCCTTGCCGAACGGATACGCAAGGTACTCGAAGATACCCCGCTCATCTATAACGACATCCCTATCTACGTTACTGCCAGCGTTGGCGTCACCATCATGAGCCACACCGATCCCAACACCGACAAAACGCTGTCACGCGCCGACCACGCCCTGTATGAAGCCAAACGCAAAGGGCGCAATCGGGTGGAAATCGGCTGAAGCGTCAGCCTTCCCCCTGAGTTGATCGATTCCTGTTGTTTTAAGCCACCCCGGCCTGAAGGCCGGGGATTGCAACCGATGCGTGTTCAGACAAGGATGGGTCGATGCGCAACAACAAGAAGCATTGTCACTCCTCCTCCAGGGCCGCATCGACAGCAGGGTCATACATGCAGGCGCGGCCACGGCCAAGGCGTTTGGCTCGATACATGGCGTAGTCAGCCGCGCGAAGCAGGGTAATCGCGTCATGGGCCTGATCGGGAAAGACCGCCATGCCAATGCTCACGCCCAATTCAACATCCACTCCTTCCCGTTCAGCCAGGCGCAGTTTACGGGACATTGCAGACAGGACTTTGTTCGATACATGCCGCAAATCGTCTTCGTCATTGACGGGCGCGAGCAGAATCACGAATTCGTCGCCCCCCAGGCGGGCGACAAGATCGCTTTCACGCACCGCGCCGCTCAGGCGCCTGCCCACATTGACCAGCAGGGCATCCCCCGCAGCGTGGCCAAAGCTGTCATTGATGTCCTTGAAGTGATCGTTGTCAATGTACAGTACACCGACCCGGGAGCCGTCCATGCGCGCCTTTCTGACGGCGATTTCCAGTTGCTCACTCAAGCAGGCCCGGTTGGCCAGCCCGGTCAGGGTATCGCACATGGCTTGGTTCGACAGGGTCCGGTTGACGGTCTCCAAGTGCGATTGTCGTAGCACGAGTTCAGCGTTGCGGGCCTGTATCTCGCTGAACAGAGCATTGAAATCCTGGCCAAGCCCGTTGAATTCGGCGATTTCAAACGCAGGCAGGCGACGGGTGAAATCGCCCTCAAGCCGCGCCGCGTGCGCCATGCCGGAGAGCGACGCGAGTTCGGTGGCAAAGCGGCGCTCCATCCAGCGTGCCGGCAAACGGGTCATCACTACCGCCAGGAACAGGCAAAAAAGCAACACTGCTGCCCCGTGGTACAGGAAACTCATGTACACGGCATCATCGTTGATGATTTCGACGACACCCAAGCGCTGCTTGTCGCGGTCGATCCCGAACCGCACCGGCTCGCTTGACAAAAACGAGACCGCCGTGTTTTTCCAACCCCTGCCAGATGACGCTCTGTCGCACAACTTGTCGGCTCGGGCAAACACGTTGCCACTCAAGCCGTCCCCTGAATAAATCGTGATCCGGCAAATCTTTTCTTTTTCCCTGGCAAGAATACTGTTCAGTATTTCGTCCGCTGTCCGGTAATCTCCGAACATCACTGCGGCTTCGGACGCATAAGCAACGGTACGGGCAAGCAGTGTTGCGTTGTCCTCCCGCTGTACACGAACAGTATGAAAAAACATCGCGACGAACATCACGCTGCTGATGAGCAACGTCAACGCGACCGTCCAGAAAATAATGTAACGAAGCACTCCGAAAAGAGTCTTGCGTACCGCTTTCACACTAGCGCTCCCAAGTGTCTTTCGATAACCGCAGCACTTGCGGGTCAATCCGCAAAGTGCTGCGTGAAATGGCATCCAGATTCACAGCGAACCTGTCGATGTTCTTGTGACCGTTTTTCTCTTTGCCGGACAGCAGACAAAACATTCCACCCATGCTGCAAAACTTTCCGCCATCGCCAATGGACAGCACCGGCGCGCCAGCAAGCGAACGCGACAACTCGCCCACCTCGTCCATGCCTGTGCCGGAAACATAAACAATGTCGCATGTGGTTGCGGTATTCTCCATCTCGGAAAGAGTGGCGACCCTGTGCCCGAGTTTGATTGCAGACTGACGAATCATGGCTGAATGCTGGTCATCTCCTGACAGGCAAATCCGTAACGCCCCTTTCGTATCCGGCCAGCGCGTGTAGCCAACGATGCCCCAGAAAATGCTCATCAGCCTCGAATCTTGCGTATTACCCGCACTGACGGAATTTTGCTGCGCTCTGGCGAAGAGCATCAGCGGGGGAGGCGTCATCAGGACGCATACAGACACCAACAGGGAAAAAAATGATTTTTTCATAAAACTCCTGCCCTGTGCGTGGCAGCATACCCATAACAAACCGGAAGCCGGGGTTCCGGCGAAGAATCGTAACTCATTATATTGAAACTGAAACGTCAAACAAAAAGTTTCCGTAACGCTCCACATGACAATGCATACATTCGCCCCCCCCACATCCGTTCTCAGGCCGTGCCGCAAGGAAGAGCCCGATCCGGCTTGTACCGTGACAGATCTGGCTTATATCATAAATGAGGAGTATTATCATTTTCATTAAGGTAATACTTACATTTTTCCATGTACTGCTCCCCGCTTTCCCCGGCCCTTGCGTCGGGCAATAGCACGCTGGTCCTGGTCGGGCATCCAAACGTCGGCAAATCGGTACTCTTCCACCGCCTGACCGGCACTTACGTCAACGTCTCGAACTACCCCGGAACCACCGTTGAAGCCGCGCGCGCAGCGGCGCGGTTTGACCGGGCTGCCTCGCTGCTCGACACGCCGGGCGTGCTTGCCCTGCCCTCGCGCAGCGACGACGAGCGCGCCACGATGCGGGCGCTGCTCAATGAAAACCTGCGTCTCATCGTCCAGGTGGGCGACGCCAAGAGCTTGCGGCGCACGCTCAACCTCACGGCGCTGCTCGCCGAACTCGGCGTACCTCTTGTTCTGGCTCTCAACATGGCCGACGAAGCGCGCGCGCGAGGTGTGGCTATCGACACGGCGGCGCTGTCCGAAGGGCTGGCGACTCCGGTTGTCTCCACCGTGGCAACCGGTGGTGAAGGCATCACAGCGCTGACCGATACCCTTGCCAGCGCCAGAGTCCCCGCCCCGCTCCTGCGCTACGATGACGAAATCGAACAGGCCATCGAAACGGTTGCCGCGCTGCTGGCAGAAAGTGCCCCCCATCCTCACTTGGCCGCACGCGGGCTGGCCATTCTGCTGCTTGGCCGGGACAGCGAAGTCGAACGCTGGATCAAAACCCAAGCGGCAGGTGGCGAAATCCTCGCCCGCATTCATGGGCTTGCCCCGCTTACCGGACCCGACTCATTGCCAGCACGGCTGGCACGCGAACGCGGTCGCGCCGCCGCAGCGCTGGCCCGTACTGTCACCCGGCAAGATGCCGCCCCTGACCGCACGCTTTCGCTGCTGTTCGGAAAAATCGCGGTGCATCCATTATGGGGCTGGCCGCTGCTGCTGGCCGTACTCTATGCCATCTATCTTTTCGTCGGTGATTTTGGCGCAGGCGTCCTTGTCGGCCTCATGGAAGAAAAATTTTTCGCCGGCATACTCAACCCCGGCATCACGGATTTTGTGCGCACCCACCTCGGGCAAGGCTGGCTCGCCGACATGCTCGTGGGCGAATACGGGCTTTGGACGATGGGCATGACTTACGCATTGGCGCTCATCCTTCCCATTGTCACCACTTTCTTCCTCGCCTTCGGCGTACTGGAAGATTCCGGTTACTTCTCCCGTCTTTCCGTCATCGCCAATCGCGCCTTCGCCTTTCTCGGGCTGAATGGCCGCGCCGTGCTGCCGATGGTGCTCGGGCTTGGCTGCGTGACGATGGCCACCCTCACCACACGCATTCTCCACACCCCGCGCGAACGGCTCATCACCACTTTCCTGCTTGCGCTTGCCATTCCCTGCTCCGCGCAGCTTGGCGTCGTCCTCGGCGTGCTGGGCGGTATATCCTTCAGTGCGGCGGCACTTTGGGGACTGTGTATCGTGCTCATCCTGCTCTTCACAGGGTGGCTTTCCGGACGGCTGGTCAAAGGGCACCGTATCCCCCTCGTCACCGAGCTGCCGCCCATGCGCATGCCCGTAATGGGCAATGTCCTCAAAAAAACAGCCGGACGGCTCAAGTGGTATCTCGCCGAAGTCATCCCGCTCTTCTTGCTCGGCACCTTCATCATGTTCGCGCTCGACCGCCTTGGCGCGCTGCCCTGGGTCATCGAAGCCGGCAAGCCCCTCGTCACCGGCTGGCTCGGACTTCCGCCCGAAGCGAGCGCCGCCTTCGTCATGGGGTTCCTGCGGCGGGATTTCGGCGCAACCGGGCTTTTCATACTGGGCAGCCAGTTGAACGCGCTTCAAGCCGTCGTCGGCATGTTCACGCTCACACTCTTCGTTCCCTGCATTGCCAGCGTGATGATGATCGTCAAGGAGCAGGGGATACGCATCGCCGCCCTGATGCTGGCGATCATCATGCCCACGGCCTTTTTCGTCGGCGGCCTGCTCAACCATTTCTTGCGTTTCGCGGGCTTTTAATGATCGCGCGCACCGTCCGCATCCGCCTCACCGGCACGCCCACCGGCCACCGCGTACGGCTGGCCGAATTCGGCGAAGAAATCGACCCATTGCAACGCGAGCAACTGATTGCCTACGGACTCACTGCCCAGCAAACACTCACCGTCCTCCAGCAGCGACCGATGACGGTCATCCTCTGCGAGCATATGGAACTGGCGCTGGAGCATTGGGTGGCGCACCACATTTGGGTGGAGGAGGAAACTCGTAAGCCGGGGTAGGCAAGTTATTGGACTTCGCGTGCCGCGCTTTCAACTTGGCGGGCTAGAGCAACAGCGTCCCGGAGATTCAAGCGCAGCATAGCTTGCCCACCAATGTACCCAACCAAGGCTCTTCCAATGTGACTTCAACCATGAGGTCATTGGGAAGAAAAATGCGAGCACCAAATTCTGCATCCACATCGGCGGTAACGCGGCTCGCCGTGTAAAGATGGGCAGCCATCCCACCGGCCAGGTACACATTCAAAGGACTGTGTAGCGACAATCGCCGCCAACCGAAACACATTGGCCTCGCGCTGATCCTTAGCGGTCTGCGCAGATTCCCGTGCGACGGCGGCACACCGGGTAAGCAGTGCAGATTCAGCGTCACGGGCATTCATGGTTTCTCGATTGATATTGAGCATATGATCTACGCATCAACACGCTTTCACGATTTCCAGCGCTGATTTGTACGCTTTCTCACAGCAGAGGTCGGGGCGAAAAATTTTCCGCCCCGACGGTTGGCGTACCGACAGTCGGCGTACCGACGCCCCTGTTGCCTCACGCGCGTATTAGCGTAAGAATCCACGGCAAACATATCACACTGCCCCATGATGAATCTTCTCCGCTGCCTCATCATCTGCGCCCCGGCCTGCCTGCTGGCCGGATGCCACAACGATGGTGCGCCCATTTACCAGGGCTACGTGGAAGGCGAATTCATCTACCTGGCCGCGCCGCAGGCGGGGTATCTTAAAAGCCTGGACTCGCCACGCGGCACAAGGGTGAGCGAAGGACAGGCAGTTTTTGTGGTGGCGGCAGACCCGGAAATCGACGCTCTGCTGGAGGCCGAGGCTCGAGCCGATTCCGCGCGGGAAAAGGTGGAAAACCTGAAAGAACCGCGTCGGCAGACGGAAATCGCCGCACTGGAAGCCAGCTTGCAAGCGGCGCAGGCGAATCTGCGGCTCGCCAAACTCCGGCTTGAGCGCCAACGGTCGCTTGCCCGTGAAAACTTTGTTTCACCCGCCGCCATCGACGAGGCCATCGGCAACCACGATCAGGCATTGGCTCAGGTGGAAGCGGCCAAACAACAACTCTCCGCTTACCGGGACACCCTGGGCAGGGAACCGGAAGTGCGCGGCGCCCAAGCCGAATTACAGGCAGCGCAAGCCCAGACATCGCAACGGCGCTGGACGGTGGAGCGGAAAACCGTCTCCGCTCCCACTGCCGGAGAAATTGCCGATACCTGGTATCGCCCAGGGGAATGGATTCCGGCAGGTTCTCCCGTAGCAAGCCTGTTGCCGGATGACCGGCGGCGGCTGCGCTTCTATGTGCCGGAAACCGGCCTTGCCCGCATCCAGACCGGACAAGCCGTGGAAGCGTACTGTGATGGTTGCGCCGCGCCCATCCGCGCCGTCATCGATTTCATCGCGCCACAGGCTGAATTCACCCCTCCCGTTATCTACAGCCGGAAGAGCCGGGAAAAGCTCGTCTTCCGTGTCGAAGCCGTACCGGCGCGGGAACAGGCTTCCGCCCTGCATCCGGGGCTGCCCCTGGATGTGCGCCTGACCGGGAAGTGACATGGACGCGCCCCTCGCCATCGATGTCAGTGGGCTCAACAAGCATTTCGGTGACAAGCACGTTGTAAAGAACCTGGCTTTGCAGGTGCGGGAAGGCGAGATTTTCGGTTTCCTCGGCCCCAACGGCAGCGGCAAGACCACTTCCATCCGCCTGCTCTGCGGCCTGCTTACCCCGGACAGTGGCCGGGGCACCTGCCTGGGGCTGGATGTCGTGAAAGACAGCGCCCGGATCAAACCCCAAGTGGGCTACATGACCCAGCGGTTCTCCCTTTGGGACGATCTCTCCATCGAGGAAAATCTGGATTTCATCGCCCGCATGTTCGGCGTGGCGGATCGTCGCCGGGCGGTGACGCGCACCCTGGAAGAACTGGGTTTGGCAAGCCGACGCCGACAACTGGCAGGAACACTGTCCGGCGGCTGGAAACAGCGGCTTGCGCTGGCTTCCTGCCTGTTGCACCGCCCGAGGCTACTGCTTCTCGATGAACCTACCGCCGGGGTCGATCCCAAGGCCCGGCGGGATTTTTGGGAAGAAATCCACCACCTGTCCGCTTCCGGCATCACCGTGCTCGTTTCCACGCATTACATGGACGAAGCGGAACGCTGCCACCGGCTCGCCTATCTTTCCTGCGGGCAATTGCTGGCTTCCGGCACGGCGGAGGAAATCGTCAGCAGCCTTCGCCTGAACACCTGGGAAATCAGCGGCCACAAGCTGCACGGCCTCACTTCAATCCTGCGGCAGTTGCCGGGAGTCGAAATGGCGGCGAGCTTCGGAACAGCCCTCCATGCCAGCGGACGGGACGCAGCCCTCCTCCAGACCAGCCTGGAACGCGCACTGGCAGGCCGCAGCCTGCATATGCAGCCCATCCCGCCTTCGCTGGAAGATGCCTTCATCCATCTCATGCAGGGCAGCCAAGACCCGTACGGCGGTAACAGGCACTGAAATGGGGCGCTTCTCCACTTTCTCCGCAGCACGCTGGCTCGGCATTCTGATAAAGGAGTTCCTCCAGTTGAAACGGGACAGGCTCACCTTCGGCATGATCGTCGGCATTCCCATCATTCAACTCCTGCTTTTCGGCTTTGCCATCAACTCAGACCCCCGGAACCTGCCCACCGCCGTTGTCATGGCCGATCCCGGCCCTTTCGCCCGGTCATACGTCGCCGCCATGGAAAACAGCAGCTATTTCAGCATCGTCGGCAGCATCGATGCCCGACAGGCGGATGAACTGCTGGATGAGGGAAAGGTCAAGTTCGTCGTCACCTTTGCGCCGGGGTTCCACCGTGATCTGGCGCGGGGCATCTCCCCTGCCCTGCTGGTGGAAGCGGACGCCACCGACCCGATGGCAATGGGCGGCGCGATCTCCGTCCTGAACCAGTTGGGGCTTCAAGTCTTCGCGCCGGACCTGCCGGGCTTCGCCCGCCCGCACCCGCCGCCGGTCGACTTGCGCATCCACCGCCGTTACAACCCGGAAGGGCTCACTGCCTATAACGTCGTCCCGGGACTAATGGGCGTCATCCTGACCATGACGATGGTGCTCATGACCGGTCTCGCCATGACCCGCGAACGGGAACGGGGTACTTTCGAAAACCTGCTCTCCACCCCGGCCACGCCGCTGGAAGTGCTCACCGGCAAGATCATCCCCTACATCATCATCGGCCTCTTGCAGGTCACGCTGATCCTGACGGCATCGCGCTGGATTTTCGACATCCCCGTACTGGGCAGCCTGCCCCTGCTCTACGGCATGGTGCTGCTCTTCATCTGCGCCAACCTGACGCTCGGCATCACCTTCAGTTCCATCGCCCGCAACCAGTTGCAATCAATGCAAATGACATTTTTCTTTTTCCTCCCGTCGATCCTGCTCTCCGGCTTCATGTTCCCTTTCCAGGCCATGCCCGGCTGGGCGCAAGCCATCGGCAACATCCTGCCGCTCACCCACTTCCTGGCGATTGCGCGTGGCATTCTTCTCAAGGGCAGCGGGCTGGCGTTGCTCTGGCCCCACGTCTGGCCCATCCTGCTCTTCACCGGCGCAGTGCTGGCCATCGGATCGAAGACTTACCGGCGCACGCTGGATTAGTTTGAAGCCCGCAAGTTAGACATATGTTAGATTTTCCAGAATTGAAAAAGGGCTGCATTGCTGCAACCCTTTGATTTTATTTGGAGGCGCGAGCCGGAGTCGAACAGACCTACTCGGATTTGCAATCCGGAATTTTTGATTCTATGAATTTTAACGAAAATAAATAAACATTTACATTTCAGTAAGTTAAGGCGTAATATCGTTACTGTTCTTGACTGATTGTCACTCATTTTTGATCTTTTGTGCTAGCCCGGTGCTAGCCCAGAAGATTCAGGACAGTACCATGGCAAGTGTTAGCCTTAAATTTTCCCGCGCTTCTCTTATGTCCCTTCAACCTCCCGCCAAGGGCAAGCGTTTGGTGGTCTACGACACCGTACTTCCAAAGCTGGCGATGAGGATGACAGCGAACGAAGCGCGAACCTTTTATGTCATCAAGCGAGTTGGCCCCGAGATGGTTTGGGTGTCCGTAGCATCCGCGCACTAGCATCAAACATATTCAATCAGGCCGTCGAATGGGGTTTTTTGAAATCAAGCCCTGCGCACAACCTGAAAGTGGAAGGTAAGCCGGTTGAACGCGACCGTTTCCTGAACCAAGACGAACTGGAACAGTTTGTTCACTCACTGTCTCAGGAGGGTGGTTCTATCGTCGATTTCTTTTTGCTGGCGTTGTTGACTGGCGTGCGGCGGGGAAACGTCTGCGTGATGTGTTGGGAAGAAATCAATCTGGGATTAGCTACATGGAAAATACCAAGAACTAAAAACGGTGATCCTCAGATTGTGATGCTTTCACCCGATGCGGTGGAAATTCTGCGAGCACGCCGGGAAAAGTATGGAGGCAAAGGTTTTGTGTTTCCCGGTTCAGGATCGACAGGACATTTTGTTGATGCGAGGACAGCGATCAAGCGTGTGTTGGATAGGGCTGGTATTCCATATGGGCGTAATGTTCCCAACGGTGTCACTCTCCACGATCTGAGACGGACACTTGGAAGTTGGCAAGCAATCGGCGGGGCATCGCTTCCAATCATCGGCGCTAGTCTGGGACAGAAAAGTCAGAAGGCAACCGCCATCTATGCCCGTCTCAATTCTCAGGCAGTGCGCGACTCAGTTGAAAAAGCTGGCGCAAAAATGCTTTCGCTGGCAGGGCTGAAAGAGGGGGAATCGCTGCTGGATTTTCTGGAGAGCAAGCGCGAAAGCAATACCTAGCTGCCGCAAATAGCCCGCGTCACTGCCCCACAGTGACGGGGGCAGAATGCTGCCACAACCACCAGGTGGGGCGCTGCGAAGAGGCTGCCAGTTAGACGCGATACGACTTGACGGTTCCGTGACGAGGGGGTGGACGTGAGCGCGTCATCCCCATCCGCACGGCAGAACAGCGCGCAGTGCTCGATGCCGCGCATCGGCTGGCCGGGGCGGGGGCGCTCATTCCGTCCAACAAAGACTACATCGAGCAGCGCAACCTTTACGACGGTCAGACCCAGGCGGCGGGCCTGCACAGGATGCACGGGCTGCGGCACATGTACGCGCAGGCGCGTTATGAGGACCTGACCGGGTGGAA
>JAISPJ010000099.1 GCA_031274995.1 Azoarcus sp. | reverse complement strand
CTGCCGGGCACCGACCCCGTGCACAAAGTCACCATCGTGCCGCGCGGCCGCGCCTTGGGCGTTACCTGGCAGTTGCCGGAACGCGACCAGATTTCCCACTACAAGGATCAGATGCTCAGTCGCATTTCCATCATGTTCGGTGGCCGCATCGCCGAGGATTTGTTCGTGCACCGGATTTCGACCGGCGCGGCCAACGACTTCCAGCGGGCCACCGATCTGGCGCGGCGCATGGTCACGCAGTGGGGCATGTCCGACACGCTCGGCCCGATGGTCTACGGCGATGAGGAAAGCGAAATCTTTTTGGGCCGCTCGGTGACGACGCACAAAAATGTATCGGAAGCGACCATGCAGAAAGTCGATGCCGAAATACGCCGCATCATCGACGAACAGTACGCGCTGGCGCATCGCCTCCTTGAGGAGAACCGCGACAAGGTCGAGGCCATGACTGCAACCCTGCTGGAATGGGAAACCATCGACGCCGGGCAGATTGACGACATCATGTCCGGCCGCCCGCCGCGTCCGCCCAAACCCGTAGCCGAACCCGCGCCGAAAACGGACGGGGACTCCAACCCGGGCGGTGCCACGCCAACGCCTGCGCCGGTTAGGTGATTTAAAGCATTGCCCATGGTTCTTCAAGCCCCTCGACATCATCATACGCATCCAACTGAGCTTGAAATATCGCGTCTTTCACTTCGTTTACACACCCCACAAGATTTTTGCGGATTTCGTTGCCCCAGAATCTGATGACCGTCCAACCGAGGGCGTTCAGGCGCCGGACGACTTCGTGGTCACGGCGCATGTTGCGTTCAATCTTCGCCACCCAGAAATCCCGGTTGCTCTGGAGCCTTGGTTTCATGGCGTCCCAGTCCTTCCCGTGCCAAAACTCGCCATCACAAAACACCGCGATTTGAAAATTTTGGATAGCGATGTCCGGCGAACCGGGAAACCGTCTGTCGTTTTTCCGATAGCGCACTCCTTCGTGCCAGAGCGCCTTGCGGAGCATGACCTCAATCGCCGTGCCTTTGCTACGGATCCGGCTCATGGTGTAGTGCCGTCGCGCGTCGTTGGTTGTCGGTGAATTACCCATGCGCCCCGCCCAATCTTCCACATCTCATGGCAGCGAGTTTAACATCCGCTCTGCCTCCAGCAAAAAACCGCATCATGACAACACTCCTTTGCGGTCGCTTTGAACTCGATCTCTCCGCGCCGCGCGTCATGGCGATCATCAACCTGACCGATGATTCCTTTTCTGGCGATGGATTAAAGGGGGATACCACGGCGGTCTTGCGCCAAGCAGAGAAGGCGTTGGAAGAAGGCGCGGACATGCTCGACCTCGGAGCAGAATCCACCCGGCCCGGCAGCGATCCCGTACCCGAAGCAAAAGAAACCGACCGTGCCGTGGCAGCGGTGGAAGCCTTGCGGCCACTCGGCATACCGCTTTCCGTCGACACCATGAAACCGGCAGTGATGCGGGCGGCGTTGGCGGCGGGAGCCGATATGATTAACGATATCGCCGGTTTTTCCGTCCCAGGCGCGGTGGAAGCCGTGGCCGGAAGTGCCTGCGGACTTTGCGTAATGCACATGCAGGGCGAACCGCGCATGATGCAGTCCGCACCGCGCTATGATGATGTTGTCGTTGAAGTGGCCGAGGCTCTTGCCGCGCGTGTGCGCTCGCTTGTGGCGGCGGGGGTGGCGCGCGGACGTATCGTGCTCGACCCCGGTTTTGGCTTCGGCAAGAACGTGGCGCACAATTACAGCATGCTCAAACATCTCGGACGTTTCGCTGTCGATGGCCTGCCGGTGCTGGCGGGGCTGTCGCGTAAATCCATGCTCGGCGCCGTTACCGGCGCGGCGGCAGAAAACCGGCTTATCCCCAGCGTTGCTGCCGCAGTGCTGGCCGTTGAGCGCGGCGCGCGCATTGTCCGGGTGCACGATGTGGCAGCCACCGTCGATGCCCTGAAAATCTGGCGAGCCTGCGTGGAAGCTACATGAATGATGATGATAATGACAAGGAATGAACAGGATGAGGACGCGCAAATATTTCGGCACTGATGGTGTGCGCGGACGGGTGGGGGAAGAGCCGATCACGCCCGAATTCGTGATGCGCCTCGGCTACGCCGCCGGCGTGACGCTAGTGGAACGCCATGAGTTACCCTCCGGCGAGCGTCCGGCAGTCCTGATCGGGAAGGACACACGCATTTCCGGTTACATGCTGGAAGCTGCGATGGAAGCCGGGTTTTCTGCCGCCGGGGTGGACGTGATGCTCGCCGGCCCTATCCCGACCCCCGCTGTGGCGTACCTGACACGCGCCCTGCGTTTGCAGGCCGGGGTTGTAATCTCCGCCTCACATAATCCTTTTTACGACAACGGCATCAAATTCTTTTCCGCAGGCGGTGTCAAGCTGCCCGATGCCGTGGAAACCGAGATCGAAGCCCGGTTGATGGATGGCATGGGCTGCGTGGAACCCGCCCGCCTGGGACGTGCGCGGCGAATCGACGATGCTGCCGGACGCTATATCGAGTTCTGCAAGAGTACCTTTCCAAACGAGTTCGACCTGCGCGGCCTGAAGATCGCAGTCGATTGCGCCCACGGCGCAGCCTATCACATTGCGCCGAAGGTGTTTCACGAACTGGGCGCGGAAGTAATCCCGGTGGGAGTTGCCCCCGATGGCTTCAACATCAACGACGGCGTGGGCGCAACCCGTCCAGAATACTTGCGCCAGGCCATGCTCGATAACGCTGCCGACATAGGCATCGCAGTTGACGGCGACGGCGACCGCCTCATCATGATCGACCGGCAGGGTGAGGTTTTCGATGGCGACAAACTACTCTACGT
The DNA here is from genome assembly GCA_031274995.1 of Azoarcus sp. Taxonomy (GTDB): domain Bacteria; phylum Pseudomonadota; class Gammaproteobacteria; order Burkholderiales; family Rhodocyclaceae; genus WRNU01. The sequence goes on along the minus strand of JAISPJ010000099.1, from coordinate 13,397 downwards.
CATCACCGCCGCGCACAAGGGGCGAAAACGCAATGCCGAGGCGACCGGCGGGGTGGTTGGCACGCTGATGAGCAATCTTGGCCTGGAACACGCTATTGCCAGACTTGGCTTGCCGTTTGCCCGCGCCAAAGTGGGCGACCGTTATGTGCTCGAAATGCTGCATGAGAAAGGCTGGCGCATCGGCGGCGAGAACTCGGGCCACATCATCTGTCTGGATTGCCACACGACAGGGGACGCCATTATTTCCGCCCTGCAAGTGCTGGCGGCACTGCGTATGCGTGGACAGACGCTGGCGCAGGCCTGCGCCGACCTCGTTTTCTACCCGCAACGATTGATCAATGTCCGCGTAAATCCAGGCTTCGACTGGCGGGGCAACGCCAGCATTTCCGCCGCGCATACGCGGGCCGGATCTCTGCTTGGCGACAACGGGCGGGTGCTGTTGCGCCCCTCCGGTACCGAGCCATTACTCCGGGTGATGGTCGAAGGCCGCGATGAGGCGCTTGTCGACAGTCTCGCGCACGAAATTGCCGCTACGGTTGAAATGGCCGCTACCTGAATTTACTTGAATTTTTTAGAAGAAAAAGAGAAACAAATATGTCATCGGGCCACCCCGACCTGAAGGCCGGGGATTCCCCGATACGGTTCAGGGGAGCCTTCGGTTCCATATATAATTACCGCCATAAATGGCGGGATGGGCGCTCGATGCGTGTTCAAAGGGTACGATTTAAGCACAACTTCGGACGGGATACAGGGCGATCTATAGAAAACCCCTACTGTCATTATCGTTGACGCTGGGTGAACACTCTTTCTAAACTCCAGAACTCCTTACACCTTTTCTCTTTGGACGAAAACACAAATGAGCGAATCCCGCATCCATCATGCCGCCCTGCGCGGCAAAATCATGTCGGCGGACGAAGCTGCTGCCCTTATCAAGCCCGGCGACAACATCGGCGTAAGCGGTTTCACCGGCTCAGGCCACCCCAAGGAAGTTCCGCAGGCGCTTGCCCGGCGGATCGCCGCCGCTTCCGAACGTGGCGAGACTTTCCGTGTCGGTCTTTTGACAGGCGCGTCCACTGCACCCGAACTGGATGGCGCACTTTTCAAGGTCAACGGCGTTTCCATGCGCATGCCCTACCAGTCCGATCCTGATTGCCGCAACCGGATCAACAGCGGTGATGCCTGGTACATGGATGTCCATCTTTCGGAAGTGGCGCAAAACACGGCTTGGGGGCATTACGGCAAACTCGATGTTGCCCTGATTGAAATCGTTGCCATCCTCGAAGATGGGCGGCTGGTTCCGTCGACCTCGATCGGCAACAACCCCACGTGGCTGGATCTGGCCGACCGGGTGATCCTCGAAGTCAACAGCGGTCTGAATGCCAAGCTCGAAGGCATGCACGACATCTATAGCGTCGCCCTTCCCCCGCATCGTCAGCCCATTCCGCTCACAAAGCCCAGTGACCGCATCGGGGAACCTTACCTGAGAGTCGATCCGGCCAAGGTTGTGGCCGTGGTCGAGACCGATTGCCCTGACCGCGACACCCAATTCAGCGCCCCTGACGAAAACTCGCGTCTCATCGCCGGACACATCCTCGACTTTCTCCAATACGAAGTCGACAAAGGCCGCATTCCGGCAAACCTGCTGCCACTGCAATCGGGCGTGGGCAACGTCGCCAATGCGGTAATGGCCGGTTTGAACGACGGCCCCTACGAAAACCTCACTGCCTACACCGAAGTCTTGCAGGACGGCATGCTCGACATGATCCGCTCAGGAAAACTGGTCTGCGCCTCGGCCACTGCCGTATCGCTGTCCAAGAAAGCCCTGGTCGATTTCAACGCCAATCTCGACACCTACCGCAAGTGCATCATCCTGCGCCCGCAAGAGATCAGCAATCACCCCGAAATCGTCCGCCGCCTTGGCATCATCACGATGAACGGCATGCTCGAAGCCGACATCTACGGCAACGTCAACTCCACCCATGTTCTCGGCTCCAGGATGATGAACGGGCTCGGAGGCTCCGGCGACTTTACGCGCAACGCCTACCTTTCGATCTTCATGACCCCGTCGCTCGCCAAGAACGGCGCACTGTCCTGCATCGTGCCGATGGTTTCGCACGTCGACCACACCGAACACGATGTACAGGTGCTCGTCACCGAACATGGACTGGCCGACCTGCGTGGCCTTGCGCCGCGCCAGCGTGCCAGGCTGGTGATCGAAAAATGCGCCGATCCCAAGTTCCGCCCTGCCCTGCGGGATTACCTCGCGCGCGCCGAAAAGAGCGCAAACGGCCAGCAAACCCCGCACATGCTGGGCGAAGCGTTCGATTGGCACCTGCGCGCGCTGAAGGGTGAGTCGATGTAACGTCCGATGGTGATCGTAACCTGGACAAACGAAGCACAGCCTGGCGCGTTTCCGGTTTAAGCGAATACACATCGAGCGCTTACCCCTTGCGGGGGAGGCGCTCGTTTTCATTTATCTGAGCGGACGGCTTCCAGATTGATCTGTACCGGGCAGGGTTTTTTTGTTGACATGCATTCTATAAAAAAGTATTATGTAAAAATATATATTTTTAATGGTTTTTCATGGTCAAAATCCTGCTCACTCCGGCCCGGATGAAAACGCAGGCCAAAAAAGCCGCGTCGCTGTTGAAGCTGCTGGGCAACGAAGATCGTTTGCTTTTGCTCTGCCAGCTTGCTCAAGAAGAATTAAATGTCGGGCAACTGGAAGAAATGCTGAAAATCCATCAGCCGACCTTATCGCAACAATTAGGGGTGTTGCGCCTTGCCGGGCTGGTTGCGACACGCAAGGAAGGCAAACAAGTTTATTACCGCATGGACAACGAGGCAGCCGTAGCCGTGATAAACACGCTCTACACGTTGTACTGCAATGAACCAGACAACAAACATGACAATTGACTTGATTCATTTCACATTCTGGCAATCGCTGGCGGGCGGCATGCTGATTGGCCTGGCGGCAAGCATGTTGATTCTGCTGAATGGGCGGATCGCAGGCATCAGCGGCATCGTGGGCAACCTGTTCAACGTCAGGCAAGGCGCATGGCGCTGGGCATTTGTCATTGGCTTGTTATTGTCGCCTTATCTGTACCGCCTCATCGAAGCATTTCCTGCCGCACAGTTTGAGTTGCGCTGGCCGGTTTATCCGATTGCCGGATTGCTGGTTGGCCTGGGCAGCCGGTTGGGATCGGGTTGTACCAGCGGGCACGGCGTCTGCGGTTTATCGCGTTTATCGAAACGCTCATTGGTGGCGACACTGGTTTTTATGGGGACGGGGTTCGCCACGGTGTACGTTGTCCGCCACATGATCGGAAGGTGATATGGCATTTTTTACCGCTGCTCTGGCAGGCGTGATTCTCGGTATCGGCTTGCTTCTTTCAGGAATGGCAAATCCCGGCAAGGTTCAAGGATTCCTGGACCTGGCCGGACATTGGGATCCTTCCCTGGCGATGGTGATGGCTGGCGCCATCGCCGTGGGTGTCGTGGGGTTTGCAATCGCCAAACGCCGGACACACTCCTTATTGAAACTGCCGATGGAGTTGCCCGCGGCGACCGTAGTTGATCGCAAGCTGGTCATCGGCAGCGCACTGTTTGGCATTGGCTGGGGACTGGCCGGCATCTGCCCCGGCCCGGCGCTGGTAACTCTGGCAATGGGGATTCCGCAGGCAATCGTCTTTGTCGCTGCGATGCTGGTTGGCATGCAGCTCTTTCACCTCATACAGAAACAACTCCGGGAGACATGGTAATGGTAAAAAAACTGCTAATCATAGGCGGCGTGGCCGGTGGCGCGTCGGCTGCCGCGCGGGCAAGGCGTTTGAGCGAAACCGCCGAAATCGTCATATTGGAACGCGGTCCTTATGTGTCTTTTGCCAACTGCGGCCTGCCTTACCACATTGGTGGCGAAATTGCGGAACGTAATGCGCTGCTGCTGCATACGCCGGATTCTCTGCGTGCCCGGTTCAATATCGATGTTCGTACGCGGCATGAAGCAACGGCGGTTGACCGCGTGGCGAAAACGGTGACGGTACGGGATCTTCAAACCGGACAGGAATACATCGAGCATTATGACGCGCTGATCCTTTCTCCCGGCGCCACGCCAATACGCCCTCCGTTGCCGGGTATCGATGATCCGCGTGTGCTGACTTTGCGCAACATCCCCGATATGGATCGGATGATGGCCGCGCTGGACGCTCAGGTACGCAAGGTGTGTGTCGTCGGTGCCGGTTTCATCGGCCTGGAAATGGTCGAAGCATTGCGGCATCGGGGACTGGAGGTCACGCTGATCGAACGCGATCCGCAAATACTGGCACCGCTGGACGCGGAAATGACCGGCTCTTTGCTTGAAACGCTGCAAAAGCAGCAGGTGAAATTGCATATCGGGGAGGGTCTGGCGGCTATTGCGCCGAATCCTCAATTGCGGTTGACGCTCTCTTCCGGCGCTCAAATTGAAACCGATCTGGTGGTGCTGGCGATTGGCGTCCGCCCGGAAAATAAACTGGCCAAGGATGCCGGACTGACACTGGGTATTGGCGGCGCGATCATTGTTAACGCGCGGCAACAGACCTCCGATTCGGCCATTTATGCCACAGGCGATGCGGTAGAGGTGAGGCATGTCGTCAATGGCCGCCCCGTCGTCCTGCCCTTGGCCGGCCCGGCCAATCGGCAAGGGCGGATTGCGGCAGATGTCATTTTCGGCAGGCAAGCAGCGTACCGGGGTTCGCAGGGGACGGCTATCTGCAAACTGTTCGGGATGACGGCAGGGGCAACCGGCCTGAACGAGAAATCGCTCAAGGCGGCAGGCATGCCGTATCGCAAGATCTATATTCATGCCAACGACCATGCCGGTTATTACCCCGGCGCGAAACAGATCAGCATCAAACTGCTGTTTTCTGAAGATACGGGTCGCGTGCTTGGCGCACAGGCCGTCGGTGAAAGCGGCGTGGATAAGCGGCTCGATGTGCTGGCAACCGCCATTCAGGCGCAAATGACTGTCGATGATCTCGCTGAGATGGAATTGAGTTATGCGCCACCCTACGGTTCTGCCAAGGACCCGGTCAACATTGCCGGAATGGCAGCGCAGAATCTCATTGCCGGACTGTCCTCGCTCATCGAACCGGAGGAACTGGATGCCGCGTTATCAGCCGGAGCCATCCTGATCGACCTTCGTCAACCCGAAGAACTGCGCCAGGGCCAGATTCCCGGAGCGCAGAATCTGCCGTTGCCGCAATTGCGCGCGCAGGCACAGACCCAGTTGCCAAAAGATGCACAATTGATCGTGTATTGCCAAGTTGGATTGCGCGGCTATATCGGGCAGCGCCAACTGCAACAACAGGGATGGTCAGTGCGCAACCTGAACGGCGGGTTCCGCACCTGGAAGATGATGGATGCCTTGTCCGGTTACTGACGGCATACCCAACCCATGACGCATGGCTCGCAGAATTTGGCGCTCCATGACATATTGCTCACCAGTCGGTGTTCATTATGATAAAAAATCCAGACAGTAAGGAGTCAACACTGAAACACTGAATACGCACAACAGGCGGTAGAGAGGTCTGGTTGCGCAAGTACAGGATCGAGGAGAGTAATCGTGATCTCGAATAGTTCTTTCAAAGACTGGCCAATCGCAACCAAACTCAATATCGTCCAAACCATCGCTCTGGCTATATCGTTCGTCGTCGCTATCACCTGGATGACAACGTGGTTGACGCAAACCACCATTCAGGACAGTACCGAGACGGTACGGCAGATCAACATCCAGACGCTGAACATGATCCAGGTTTATGACAACACGCTAAGATCTCGTGTCGTCAGAATAGGTGATGTTCTGCGGAAATCGCTGCCATCCGCCTACACGCTCGACACGGCGAACCGCATTGCCATTTCGGGAGAGCAAACCCCGGTACTCAGGGCGGGCAGCGAAGTGCTGAATCTCAACTTTGCTATCGTTGATAATTTCGCCGAGACGAGCGATGCCATCGCTACCATCTTTGTGCGCGACGGCAACGAATTCACCCGCGTCACCACATCGCTGCTAAGGGAAGACGGACAACGCGCTATTGGTACCAAGCTCGACCGTGAGCATCCGGCGTATGCCGCGCTGCTGGCGAACAAATCCTTTACCGGCAAAGCAGTCCTTTTCAAACGCGATTACATGACCCATTACCTGCCGGTGCTGGACGCTTCCGGCACAGTCATCGGCGCGCTCTTCGCCGGCTTCGAATTTACCGACGAATTGGCTACCCTGCGGCGGAACATCCGGGAAATCAAGCTCGGCAAAAGTGGTTATATGTACGTGCTTGACGCCGGAAAAAATGCGGGAACGATGATCGTGCACCCGACGCTCGAAGGAAAAAACCTGTACGACGAAAAAGATTCCAACGGTTTCGCCTATGTTCATGCCATCCTTGAACAGAAGAACGGTACCTTGTCGTACTGGCTTACAAATCCTGACACTGGCAACACCACGGCAGATGAAAGAGTCGTGGTTTTTAATGCCATTCCAGAATGGAATTGGATCATCGCCTCCTGCCTTGTTAAAGAAGATTTGGCCGAAAATGCCATCAGTGCGCGCAATCACTTGATCGTTGGCGCTGTCGTGCTGTGCGTGTTGCTCTTCGTCGTCATTTTCATTTCCTCGCGGCGCTGGGTCTCCCGGCCATTGACAGAAACCGTCACCGCGATGGAGCAGATTGCCGAGGGTCGCCTGACCATCGCAATTCCCGAGCACAGTAACGACGAAGTGGGGCGGTTGCTCGCGGCCACCAACACCATGGCCCAAAAGATGCACTCCGCGTTGAGCAATATCCAGAATGCCGCGCAACAACTGGCCAGCAGCTCTATGCGCCTGGTCAGCACCGCCAACGATGTCGCCAGCCAGTCGGCGCAGCAAAGCAATTCCGCTACGGCGATGGCTTCCAGTATCGAGGAAATGAACGCCAACATCGTTCATGTTTCCAACAGCGCCAAGCAAGCGAACCAGACATCGCTTGATTCCGACAACGTTTCCAGCGAAGGCGCCGTGGTCATCAAGCAGGCTGCGGACAGCATGACGCGCATCGCCAACACCGTACGCACCGCTTCCGAGGCCGTCAGCGCACTGGGACGGGAATCGCAGGCTATTTCCGCCATCGTCAACGTAATCAGCGAAATCGCTGACCAGACCAACCTGCTGGCGTTGAATGCAGCGATCGAGGCGGCGCGCGCGGGCGAACAGGGGCGCGGTTTCGCCGTCGTCGCGGACGAGGTGCGCAAGCTTGCCGAGCGCACATCAAGTTCGACGCAGGAAATCAGTTCCCTGATCCACCGCGTTCTCGACGGTACGACCAACGCCGTGGCCAGCATGGAAGAGGGTGTGCGCCAGGTCGAAGAAGGTGTTTCCTACGCCAGCCAGGCAGGCGGGAGCATTGCCAGCATCCGCCAGAGCGCCAGTCAGGTCACGGAGTCGGTCACCAGCATTTCGCACGCGCTTGCGGAGCAATCATCGGCCATTTCCACAATTTCCCGCAACGTCGAACAAATCGCCACGACGGCCGACCAGAACAGCCTGGTTGCGAAGGAGTCGGCAACATGCGCGACGGAACTGGAACAACTGGCGAACGAACTACGGGAGCACATTTCGCACTTCAGTATTTGAACAAGCGCCGTGGAGTTCAGCGGCGTCCCCGCGCGGTACGCGTACGCGCTTCTGCGATCAGGTCGGCAATTTTGGTGTTGCCTTTGGAGCGCGCCCATTCTTCGGCGGTCATCCCACGGTCGTTGCGGCGGTCAAGATCAATGGGCGTTTGCAGCAACCGGCGCACGATGTCGATGTGCCCATTGCGGGCGGCAAGCATGAGGGCGTCAGAGAGGTTGGGGCTCAGGGCGTTGATATTCGCCCCGGCGGCAAGCAGGCGTTCGACGGCGGGGAGCTTGCCTTCAAAAGCAGCATAGTGCAGCGCCGTCCAGCCGTTTTTTTCGCCGAGGGGGTTTGTTTTGGCTCCGTTGGCAAGCAGCAGATCAAGCAATTGCATGTCGCCCATTGACGCCGAAAGCATCAGGGCCGTATCGCTATGATTGTTGGGGTGATCCAGCCGGGGGCGAAACCGCAATACGGTCGTCGCGGCCTCCGTGTATCCCCCGCGGACAGCAAGGATGAGCAGTGAGTTACCCTCCCCGTCCACGGCGTTGGGGGAAACCGCGCCGCCTTCAAGGAGTTTGGAAAGTGTGCCGCTATCGCCCCGAAGGGCAGCGGCCAGCGCCTCTTCCTGGATTCCGGCCCAAGCGGCCGACGCAAGGAAAGCAGGGGCAGCCAGTAAAGCGGCCAGGGCAGCGGTGGAAACGTTGCCGCGCAAAAAGCGGCGAAAGGATTCAGGCAGGACGGGCATGGCGGAACAGGCGGAAAAAACTTTCGGTCGTCGCTTGCTCGATGACGGCGAACGGCACACCGCGCAGAGTGGCCAGTTCTTCGGCGACATGTTTTACCCAGGCCGGTTCGTTGGTCTTGCCACGATGCGGCGCGGGCGCAAGGTAGGGCGAGTCGGTTTCAATCAGCAATCTGTCGAGCGGCACGCTCGCAGCCACGGCCCTGAGCGCCGAAGCGTTTCTGAATGTAATGATGCCGGAAAAGGAAATGTACAAACCCAGTGCCAGCGCGGCTTTGGCGGTCTCAAGCGATTCGGTGAAACAATGCATGACCCCGCCGCAGGCTCCGGCATCTTCTTCCCGCAGGATGCGCAGGGTATCAGCCGCGGCTTCGCGCATGTGCACGATGAGCGGTTTGCCACAGGCTTTCGCGGCGCGGATATGGGTGCGGAAACGTTCGCGTTGCCATTCCGGCGCGGCCTTGTGCCAATGGTAATCCAGCCCGGTTTCGCCGATTGCCACGACTTTGGGGTCATTGGCGAGTTCGCACAGGCGTTTGATGTCAGGCTCTTCGCAATCGGTATTGTCGGGATGCACTCCGACCGAAGCCCAGTATTCAGGATGTCGGCCAACGAGCGCGCGCAGGCGCGGAAAATCCTCGATACGGACTCCCACGCAGATCGCCTGCCCGACGCCGTTGGCGCCCATCGCGGCGAGCACTTCGGATTCTCGCTCGGCCAGCTCGGGAAAATCGGCGTGGCAATGGGAATCGACAAGCATCAAACGGGCATCAAAGTGTGTGGGTTGATCGACTGGAACTGAGATGCCCGGCAAGGATTTGTTCGATCTTTTGCTTGATGACCTTACCGGTTTCATCCGCCGCGAACTGCACACCCACGCCCTGTGTTTTGTTGCGTTGCGCGCCGGCAGGCGTGATCCACACGACCGAACCGGCTACAGGATACTTGGCCGGATCGTCCATCAACTGGATCATCAGGAATACTTCGTCGCCCAAGGTGTAATGCTTGGCAGTGGGCAAAAAGATGCCGCCATTGGTCAGATATGGCATATAGGCAGCATAGAGCGCGCCCTTGGAATTGATATTCAGCGATAACACGCTTGGCCGCAGCAGGGGGGACTGTAGAGTATTGGACTCACTCACGGCTTGGCTCCTTTGGATACGTGTCGAGCTTCAATCTTCGTCCCGTATTCGGGGCGGGCCAGCGCACGGACATAGCGCATCAACATGTCTTCCAGGAATAGTCGCGTATTCAACGGATGAGCCGCTACCCGCCGGATACCGATGAATTCATTGTAACAGCCAATGACTGAAGCCGTGCTCGCCCCGTCGGAAAGTACAACCAAACATTCGGTTTGTTCCGGGAAATATCTCACACGCCCGCCAAGACGCAACGCGGCCAGATCGCTTACCCAACGCTGCATCCACTCGACCAGCGTCGCAAGGCTGATCTTGTCTTTTTTGAGCCAGGCTTCCCATTGCGCGGCAAGCCGCAGCGGATCGATTTCTTTTGCGCCCAGATCGCTTATGAAACGCTCGAACAAGTCTCTGCCGCCCTGTGCGGACAGGCGGCGCGCGGCCAGCGGCATGCCGCCGCACAACGCCAGCAGGCCGGCAGGGACGCTTTCTTCACGTTCCTGGCTTGCCTGCCAGCGCCGCAGCGCATCCGCATCGGGGCGCGGCACATGCCACTGCTGGCAACGGCTACGGAGGGTCGGCAACAAACGGCGGGGTACAGAGGAGACCAACAGAAAGACACATCCATCCGGCGGTTCTTCAAGCAATTTGAGAAGCGCATTAGCGGTAAAAGGATTCATTGCCTCGGCCGGGTCGACGATCACCGCCCGTTTTCCGCCACGATGCGCGGTCACGGATAACGCCTCCTGCACCGCACGCACCTGGTTGATAACGATCTGGATCGCGCCCTGGGTTGGTTTTGCCTTGTTTTCACCACCACCCGGTTCGTCGCCTTCGGATTCATTCGTGGAAGGCTGCGCTTCCCTGTTTTCCGGGGATAGCCGGTGCAGGTCAGGATGATTCCCCGATATGCGCCACTGGCAAGACGAACAATGCCCGCAAGCCTGCCCATCGGTTTGCGGTGTGTCGCACAGCAACTTTGCCGCCAATGCTTCGGCCAGATCGCGCTTGCCGAGGCCGGGCGCTCCGGCAATGAGCAGCGCATGAGGCAAACGCTCACCAAGCGCCATCCACTGTGTCCATAGCGGTTCGAGCCAGGGATGGATCACAGCCATGCCCTCTCGCCGAACACCGAAGCAATTTCACGGGCAATTTCATGCGGCTTCCGCGTAGCGTCGATGACATGGAAACGTCCAGGTTCGCGCCGGGACCGATCCAGATAGGCGGCACGCACGCGCTCGAAAAACCCGTGCCGCTTCCGCTCAAAACGGTCAGGTTCAGTTCCATTGGCTGCCACCCTCCCCGCCGCCAGCGCAGGCGGCAAATCGAACAACAAGGTAAAGTCAGGTTTGAGATGGGGATGTACCCAGGCTTCGAGCGCGTCGCAACGCACCGCTTCCAGCCCGTGCCCACCCACTTGGTAAGCGTAGGTCGCGTCGGTGAAACGGTCGCACAAGACCCAGGTTCCCATTGCCAGCGCCGGCTCGATCACCGCAGCCAGATGCTCGCGGCGCGCGGCGAACATCAGCATCGCCTCGGTATCGACATGCATTTCCATGCCGAGCAGCAACTCCCGCAGCTTTTCGCCAAGTTTGGTGCCGCCGGGCTCCCGCGTACAAAGCACGTTACGGCCATGCGCACGTAGCGTTTCAGCAATCAACGCAATCTGTGTGCTTTTACCCGCACCGTCCATGCCCTCGAAAGTGATGAAGCGCCCGTGCGTCTTTATGGGTGATTGATTCAATTTTTTGGCATTTCCTTGTTACGCAGGTGACGCTCCACTGCCCGGTTGTGTTCGTTGAGTGTGCGTGAAAACTCGCTGCTACCGTCGCCGCGGGCGACAAAATAGAGCATGTCCCCGCCTTTAGGATGCATCACGGCATTCAGCGACGCCTGCCCCGGCATTGCAATTGGCGTCGGCGGCAAACCTTTGCGGGTATAAGTATTCCACGGTGTATCGGCTTCCAGGTCACGGCGGCGCAGTTTGCCATCATACTTTTCGCCCATTCCGTAGATCACTGCGGGATCGGTTTGCAGGGGCATACCGACCCGCAAACGGTTGATGAACACGTTGGCAACGCGGGCACGGTCTTCATTGCGTCCGGTCTCCTTTTCCACGATAGAAGCCAGAATCAACGCCTCGTAGGGTGACTTCAATGGCAGTTCGCCCGCCCTGCCCTCCCACTCGTTGTTCAGCCGCTTCTGCATGGCTCGATAGGCGCTGCCGAACACGGACAATACGCTGTCACGCTTGTTGAATTTGTAAGTATCGGGAAAGAACAACCCTTCGGGCTGCTCGTGGCCCGCGCTGATGCGGGCAAGAATTTCGGCATCGGAAAGATTTTTGGTGTCTTGCAGTAAATCCGGGTGTTTCTCCAGTGCTGCGCGTACCTGGCGGAAAGTCCACCCCTCGACCAGCAATGCTGTCCCTCGCGCCACTTCACCCGCTTCAAGTTTGAGAATCAATTCCCAGGGCGTAATCCCGGCCTTGACCTCGTAAGTGCCCGCTTTGATTTGTTGCGCCCGCCCCGTAAGACGCGCGAGCACCGAGAGAATATGCGGATCGGCCCGCACACCCGAATTCCAGATCGTATCGGCTGCCTGCCGCATCGCCATCCCGCGCGGCACGGTAAACTCAGCCACCCCTCGCACCACTTTCAAGGGTTGCCGGGAATACCACCACCCCGTCCACGCCAGGAGGCCCGTAACCAGAATAATTATCAGCATAAACAAAAAAACGATTTTTTTCATCAAGGGCCGATCAGGGGGAGCGTAAAAGGGGTGTTCCGGGGGCACTATAATAACTGCCTCCCGACTTTCCATCAGGCCAAATGACCAATTGGACACAATATCTTGCCCATGCGGGCGCATGCCTTGATTCCAACCCCCTGTTGTCCATGAACTTCGGTGTGCCGCATGCTGATGCCGACGCGCTCGCCAATAACGCCGTGGCCGTGCCGCTTCTCCATCTCGGATTGATCCGTGCCACGGGCGAAGAGGCAGCCGTTTTTCTGCACAAGCTGCTTTCGAACGATGTCACCGGACTTGCCAAAGATGCCGTGCAATGGACGAGTTTCAACACTGCGCAGGGCCGCATGTTGGCGAACTTCCTGCTCTGGCGTGATGATGGCGGTCTGTGCCTTGCTGCCTCTGCCGATCTCGTTCCGGCTCTGCTCAAAAAGTTGTCGTCCTACATCCTCCGCGCCAAGGTGAAACTCGCCCTCCCCGAACAGGAAAGGGTGCTCATCGGCCTTGCCGGCCCCGGAGCGGGCGAACACCTGACGCGCACCGCGCTGCCCATGCCGGAAACCGGCATGCTGCAGGCTGTTTCCGCCGACCGGCGCACGATCCGGCTGCATGACGGTCTTTTTATCCTTGACCTGCCCGCCGCTGAAGCACCCGCCGCATTCGACTCGTTACGGCGATCCGGCATCACGGCAGGCGGCACAGCAAGTTGGCAACTTGCCACCATTCGCGCGGGGCTGCCGCTCATTACCGCAGCCACGCAGGAAGCCTTCGTTGCCCAAATGCTCAACTTCGAGATCATCGGCGGCGTGAGTTTCACAAAGGGGTGTTATCCCGGGCAGGAAGTCATCGCCCGCACACAGCACCTGGGCAGGCCAAAACGACGTATGTTCCGCATCGGCTTGTCCTCGTCGGCATCCACTGCGAATGTTCCTGTCGGTACAGCACTTTACTGCTCGATCCCGAAATCCGGCGACGGGCAGGCAGCAGGCACCATCGTCAACTTCGCGCCGCTGCCCAAGGGAGGCGAGGCATTGGCCGTCATACGGACGGAACACGCCCAAGCGGGCGATGAAATCCGCGTCGGCGCGCCAGACGGACCCTGCGCACAGGTGCTTGGACACCCTTATGAAACCTCTGC
>JAISPJ010000089.1 GCA_031274995.1 Azoarcus sp. | reverse complement strand
CGGTGGCGCTTGCTACGGAGGAGTTCATCACGAGTTTCCTCAATGGGCGGGGCATCCCGGCGATGCAGCCGAGTCCGCCGGGGGTTATTGGCGCGCACGAAGGGGAAGCCGGAATCAATCCCGTCGTATACGAATGGCGCGACGGCAAGCCGCAACGGCGCGGGGTCGGCGAGGCGAAAAAGTTGCTGGCCCAGGCGGGCTGGCCGAATGGGCGCGACGCGCGTACAGGCGAGCCGCTGATTGTCAACTTTGATACGACCGACACGGGGATGGGCGACAAAGCACGGGTCGATTGGCTGGCGAAGCAGTTCCGTGCCCTCGGGGTGCAATTCGTGGTGCGGGCGACAGACTGGAACCGTTTTCAGGAAAAAATCCTTCGGGGCAACGCCCAGATATTCCTCTTGGGCTGGAACGCCGATTATCCCGATCCCGAAAACCTGCTGTTCCTGCTCTACGGCCCGCAGGGCAAGGCAGGCGGGCAGGGCAACAATTCGGCCAATTACATCAACGCCGAATACGACCGCCTGTTCGACCGCATGAAGGTAATGCCGGACGGCCCCGGACGTCAGCGCGTCATCGACCGGATGGTGGAAATTTTGCGGCATGATGCGCCCTGGGTATTCTGGTTTCACCCGAAAACGTATTCGCTCCAGCACGGTTGGATGAAAAACCGCAAACCGGGCGACATCGTGCGCAATGGGCTGAAGTATCAGAGGGTCGACATGGATGCGCGGGAAGCCGCGCGTGCGCGTTGGAATCAGCCCGTGCGCTGGCCGCTGGCAGCAGTTGCCCTGCTGCTGGCGGCGCTGGCCGCGCCCGCAGCGCTTTCCTGGCGGCGGCGCGAACGGGCCGCCGTGCATGTGGAGACGGATAAGACACCCGGAGGATCGGCCTGATGCTGGCATACATCGTGCGGCGGCTGCTCTACGCAGTGCCGATCCTGCTTGGGGTGAATCTTTTTACCTTCGTGCTCTTTTTCGGCGTCAACTCGCCCGACGACGTTGCCCGGATGCAGCTCGGGGCGAAATACGCCAGCTCTGATGCCATCCAGCGATGGAAAGCCGAACGCGGTTACGACAAACCGATGTTCTACAACCCGGCGGGCGAAGGGGTGAGAAAACTGTCCGACACTCTCTTCGTCGACAAATCGCTTTCCATGTTTGCCCTCAATTTTGGGCAAGCCAACGACGGGCACGACATCGCGCTGGAAATTCGCGGGCGCATCGGGCCGTCGTTCGCCGTCGCCTTGCCGACGTTCGTGCTGAGTCTCTTTGCCGCAGTTACGCTGGCCCTGCTGCTGGTGTTCTTCCGGGCAACGAAGCTCGATTTCTGGGGCGTGGCGCTCTGCGTGGTGATGATGTCCATCTCCAGCATGTTCTACATCATCGGCGGGCAGTGGCTGGTTTCAAAAGTGTGGGCGCTTGCGCCGGTCTCGGGTTACGCGGGCGGGCTGGATATGGCGCGTTTCCTGTGGTTGCCGGTGCTCATTGGCGTCGTGGCCGGGCTGGGTTCGGGCGCGCGCTGGTACCGGACGATCTTTCTCGAAGAAATCTCGCGCGATTACGTGCGCACCGCGCGAGCCAAAGGGCTTTCGGAACTTGCAACGCTGTTCCGGCATGTACTCAAGAACGCGATGATCCCTATCCTCACCGGCGTAGTGGTGGTCATCCCGGCGCTCTTCTTCGGCAGCCTGTTGATGGAATCCTTTTTTGCCATACCGGGCCTGGGCAGCTACACCATCGAAGCCATTCGCGGGCAGGATTTCGGCGTGGTGCGGGCGATGGTGTTCATCGGGTCGGTGCTCTACATCATCGCCCTGATCCTGACCGACATTTCCTACACGCTGGTCGATCCGCGTGTGAGGCTGGGGTAGGACATGAGCTTCCAACCCGTCTTGCTCTTCACCGACCTGCTCGTTTTCATCCTCATCGTATGCACGGTGCTTTTCGCCAGCCAGGCGCGGCGGCATGCGCCCTCGCGCGAAGCCTGGCGGCGGGTGGGGAGACAACCGGCGGCGATGGCTTCCGCAGCCATCCTGTCGATTTTTGTCGTCATCGGTTTCATGGACAGCCTGCATTTCCGCCCGCAGTTGCCGCCGGGGCAGGGCGAATCCGCCGAGGTGCAAAAAGTTGCATATTCGTCCGAAGTCCTGAGCCTGCTCGATGCGCTGCTCACGCCCCTGCGCACGCAGCAGGAAAAAACCTACTCCGCCCCGTTCGCACGCGAATCCTTTCAACGTGAAACGGTGGAACAGGCCGACGGCGGGCAGGCACGTATCTATCCCCGTCTCAAGTACGGCGCGAGCCATTTGGAGGAAGGGGAGTCCAGACTGCCCGACATTGTCCGGCGCCTGGCCTGGACGCCGCTCCAGTCACTGATTGCGACCGGGGCGCTGCTGTGCCTGCTTGCCGTGGGCGTGGCGCGGAGCCGGGGCATTGAATTGGCCGTCACCGTGCGGCACATTCTCACCGGGCGCACGGAACTGGCCTGGCGTCCGGTGCTCGCCGTGATCTTTCTGGCGGCGCTGCTGCTCGCGGCAGGCGTGGCGCTGGTCCCGCATTACCATGTGCTCGGTACGGACAAGGTCGGGCAGGACGTGCTTTACCTTTCCCTGAAAAGCGTGCGTACCGGGCTGGTGATCGGAACCCTGACCACGCTCATCATGCTGCCTTTTGCGGTGGCGCTCGGTATCGTGGCGGGTTATCTGGGCGGCTGGGTCGATGATGCCATCCAGTACCTCTACACCGTGCTCAACTCAATCCCCTCGGTGCTGCTGATTGCCGCCTCGGTGCTGATGATGCAGGTGATGATCGACACTCACCCGCAATGGTTCGACACCGCCGCCGAACGGGCGGATGCGCGCCTGCTCGCGCTGTGCGCCATACTCGGCATGACCAGTTGGACGGGGCTGTGCCGCCTGCTGCGCGGCGAAACCCTCAAACTGCGCGAACTCGATTACGTGCAGGCGGCGCGGGCCTTCGGCGCGTCGACCGCGCAGATCCTGCGCCGCCACATCCTGCCCAACGTCATGCACATCGTGCTGATTAGCGTGGCGCTGGATTTCTCCAGCCTGGTGCTGGCCGAAGCGGTGCTTTCCTACGTGGGCATCGGCGTCGATCCTTCCACGGTCAGCTTCGGTTCCATGATAAACGCGGCGCGGGCAGAACTGGCGCGCGAGCCGGTGGTATGGTGGTCACTCGCCTCAGCCTTCGGTTTCATGCTGGCGCTGGTGCTGGCCGCCAACCTGTTCGCCGACGCGGTACGGGATGCGTTTGACCCCCGGCGGCAGATCTGAGGGTAAAACGCTCTAAACATCTGGCCTGTGAGTTGAGCATGACTTCTGACACTTCACTTTTTACCCGTTGTGCCGAGCGGATCGCGCAATCTTCCGGCTTGCTTGTTGCCGCTGGCGCGGGGATGGGCGTGGATTCGGGGCTGGCCGATTTTCGGGGATCCGAGGGGCTGTGGCGTGCTTATCCGCCCTTGCGGCAGGCCCGGCTGCGTTTCGAGGAAATCGCCAATCCACGGGCGTTCGCGCGTGATCCCGGTCTTGCCTGGGGATTTTACGGCCATCGGCTGCAACGCTATCGGGAAGCTTGCCCGCATCGTGGTTTTGCCATTTTGCGGAGGATAGCGGCGCGTTTGCCGGACGGGGCTTTCGTGTTTACCAGCAATGTGGATGGGCATTTCCAGAAAGCGGGTTTTGCCGACGAGATGATTTATGAGGTGCACGGCTCGATTCATCATCTGCAATGCGCCACGCCCTGTTCTAACCATATCTGGCCTGCGGATGGATTCGAGCCCCACGTCGATTTGTCCACCTGCCGTATTGCGCCGCCTCTGCCGTGTTGTCCGAATTGCGGCGAATTGGCTCGGCCCAACATTCTGATGTTTGGCGACTGGAACTGGCTGGAATGGCGTGCCGGGCAGCAGGAATCGCGTTTTGCGGACTGGTGCGGGGCGGCTTCGAATCCGGTTGTGATCGAACTGGGCGCGGGCAAGTCCGTTGCCACGGTCCGCATGACGAGCGAGCGAAGCGGTTTTCCGCTCATCCGTATCAACTTGCGTGACCCGGAAGTTTCCGCGCCGGACCATACCGGTGTACCGATGGGGGCGCTTGCCGCGCTTGAAGGTATCGAGGCGGCGTTGATGAAGACGGGCTTTTTTGCGGGCGAGCCCTAATATGCCGTTTGAGCTTTTTAAGCCTGCCTTCATCGCAGGAGTTGCGTTCGGCATGTGTCCAGTATCCCGCGCACTGGCGTGGGCAGGGCAGCGGAACCGATTTGTCCGAGCGCCAGCCATTGCCAGGCGGGTTCGGAAAGCATCCGGGGGGCGGAAGGGAGGTCGATGCGCCAAGGCGCGATTTCCAGCGTGAAATGCGTGAAGGCGTGGACGAGTGGCGGCAAGGCTTGCGCGTCGACTTGGACGATGCCGAGATTGCGCATGGCCCAGGTTTTAACCTGGATGCCTTCCGGGATTTCGGGCAAAGCCAGCAGGCCGCCCCAGATTCCGGCGCCTGGACGGCGTTCCAGTAGCACGTTGTTGCCTTGTATGACCACTGCCATTCGGGTTGCACGGCGCGGCGGCGTTTTTCGGGCGCGTGCGGCGGGGAGTTCCGTTGTTCGCCCCGTGGCGCGGGCAACGCATTGCGAAGCAAGCGGGCAGGCTTCGCAGACAGGGCGGACGCGCGTGCATACGGTGGCTCCCAAATCCATTTGCGCCTGGATGTAGATACCCGTGTCTTCTGTTTTTTCCGGCAGCAGGGTTTCGGCCAGCGCCCACAGGCGTTCTTCTACCGCGCGTTCGCCGGGAAAGCCTTCGATCCCGAAGGCGCGGCATAGCACCCGTTTGACGTTGCCGTCCAGAATGGCCGCGCGTTCATTGCTTGCGAATGCGGCGATGGCCGCTGCTGTTGAGCGCCCGATGCCGGGCAGTTCGGCCAACGCCGCCGCCGTGGAGGGAAATTGCCCGCCGTGGCCTTCCATTACCCTGTGCGCGGCGCGGTGCAGGTTGCGGGCGCGGGCGTAGTAACCCAGGCCGCTCCAGAGCGCCATGACATCTTCCACCTTTGCTCCGGCCAGCGCCTTGAGATTGGGGAAGCGTTCGAGAAAACGGGCGTAATACGGGATGACGGTGGCGACCTGTGTCTGCTGCAACATGATTTCGGAAAGCCATATCCGGTAAGGATCGCGTGTACCCTGCCACGGCAGGGCGTGGCGGCCATAGGCGCGTTGCCAGGCAATCAGGCGTGTGGAAAAGCCGGATAGGGACGGTGAGAAACTCATCGGAAGCCGCAGCCTTGCTTACAGAACGAAGTTGAACAGTTCCAGTTCCGGCGGCCCGAGGTAGATCTCGCGTGGTGTTTTGGCGGCGTTGGCGTGTGCCTTGCGGAAGGCATCGGAATGCGTCCACGCCTCGAAATCCGCTTCGGTTTCCCATTCGGTGTGGGAGGCGAACAGTGTGTATTCCTCAGCCTGCCGCCCTTGCAGCAGGTTGAAGCGGACGAACCCCGGCGCCTCGCCGAGGTAGCTGGTCCGCGCACGCCAGTGGTCGAGAAAGGCCTGTTCGTGGCCGCGCACGATCTTGAAGCGGTTCATGGCGAGAAACATGGGGGATGACGGCGAGGATGAGGAAGCGATGATTTTAGCCAGAAAACAAAACAGGAGACTCGCGTCCCCTGTTTTGTTTTCCGCATGCGGGTGAAAAAAACCAACTTACCCCTGACGGCGGCGCTTCGAGATCGCGCCCACAATGCCCAGCCCTGCCAGCAGCATGGCCCAGGTTTCGGGTTCGGGGATCGTCGGGATGGGCGGAGAAACAATGCCGTTACGTACCTCAAAGGTATACGTCTTGCCAGCCAGCGCGTTGCTCCCCCCATTGAGGAAGGCACCATTGACAGCCGAACCGGCCAGCTCAAAAAAGCTTCCTTCTCCGCCTGTGCCGTTCGACCAACCGACACGCGCGGAATAACCTCCCAGACCTGCGGGCGATCCGTTACTGGCCGTACCGGTTTCCCATTGGATCGAGTCGTAATTGAAGACAATATCGAAGTCGCCGGAGTCAATGTCAGAGCGGTCAACGAGGATGAGCTGGAAGCTGTTCCGTGCCGTATGGGAAGAACTACTGGCGTAATAATCGACATTGACCCAGTTTACGCCAAAGGCCGATTGCCCGTTATATTCGCCAACGCCATAAGTTACCGGGCTGCCTGCATAGCGTGTATCCACGTCGGCAAAGAACGGCGCAATGATGACGCGGTTTGTGTTCGTCAGTTCGAATGGCGTATAGATGCCCAAAGCGTAATCGAATGTCACATTGCCATTGTTGTTGACATACAGCCTGGAATATTCGTTGCCAAAGAAATTGACGGTGAATCCAATATTCACGAGACCTGTAGAGCCATCGTCATTTCCTGCAAGCGTGTTCGAGTTGAAACCCGACACAACCGGCCCCGCAAACGCGGCTCCTGATATAAAGAGTCCCGCTGCGAGTACGGCAGCATTCTTGAACTTCATATTGTCCTCCTGCTCTGATTGTGAACGACATGCGAAGCAAACTCCGTAGATGCAAAGATAGCGTAACGCGGATGCTTGTCAAGTGTCTGCGAAACCTAAGCCTCCGTCCTCTCTGCCTGATCCGGCCAATTTGCGGGATGTATTGGCATATTGGATTCGCCTGAAGCGGGTGGAGCGGGGGTGGTCGCAGGAACGGTTGGCAATGGAATGCGAACTGGATCGGACTTATGTTTCCGCCGTGGAGCGTTC
>JAISPJ010000015.1 GCA_031274995.1 Azoarcus sp. | reverse complement strand
CGCCGCCGCCAGGCACGGCGCCAAGCCGGCGGCGCCGACGATGGCGGCCATTACCGCGTCCACGTCCGGCGCGCTTGCTATTTCTTCGATAGCCTCTGGGCCTGATGCGACGCGCGTCGGTAGCTGGGCATCGGCGATCCGGCGGGCCAGTTCGCGGGCGTGCGGCGCGCTCGCCAGCACGGCCACGCGGGGTTGGAAGCGCGCGCATTGCGCCAGCATTTTGTCAACCTGCGTGGCGGCAGCCAGCGCCACCACCTCGAAGCGGTCCGGGTGGCGCGCCACCACGTCCAGCGTGTTGGCGCCGATCGAGCCGGTGGAACCCAGTACCGCCAAGCGCAACCGGGAGGGCTGGGTGCTCATGACAACCTTCCCGCCGCCAACCCTGTGATGGCCAGCGCCAGCGGCAGCGTGGGCAACAGCGCGTCCATGCGATCGAGCACGCCGCCGTGTCCGGGCAGCAGCGCGCTTGAATCCTTGACGCCGGCGGCGCGCTTGACCAGCGATTCGGTCAGGTCGCCCACGATGCTCATGGCGGTGAGCAACGCCAGCGCGCCAGCGAACCAGACCGGACCGCGTTGCCACAGGATGGTGTACAGGCTGTGCGACAACTGATAGGCATGGTCTACCCCTATCCAGATGGCGCCCGTCAGCAGCACGCCGATGAAACCGCCCGCCGCGCCTTCCCAGCTTTTGCCGGGGCTGATGGCGAGCGCGAGCTTGCGCCCGCCGGTCAGCTTGCCGCCCAACGCGCGGCCGCAAAAATACGCGGCAATGTCGGCCGCCCACACCAGCGCCAGCGCCGACAGCAGAAAGTTGACGCCGCGCGCGCGCGCCTGTGCCATCGCCAGCCAGGCGGCGAGCATCATCACCATGCCGATGCCCCAGCGCAGCCAGCGCGGCAGCGCCGGCCAGCGCGCCACGCCGCGCCGCAGCAGCCAGCTGCCGCCGACGATCCAAGCGACGCCCGCGATCCACCACGGCGCAAGCATGTCGCCGGGCCAATGTGCCTGCCACGCGGCCAAGCCAAGCGCCGCGCACAACGCGCCCGAGCCCCAAGCGGGCCAACCCGGCCAGCCGGCCAGGCGCGACCATTCCCAGCCCCCGGCGGCAATCAGCAGCAAGGTCAGCGCCAGAAACGGCATGGGGGTGGGCGCGGACAGCGCCGCGATGAACACCGCCAGCAGCACGGCGGCGGTCAAGACGCGCTGTTTGAGCATGAACGGATTTTCAAACCGCCACGGACGCGGCGGGCGGCTGCGCCTGCACCTGTTCGGTGGTACGGCCAAAGCGCCGTTCGCGCGCACCGTAAGCGGCAATGGCCTCGTCGAGCGCTGCTTCGTCAAAGTCGGGCCACAAGCGCTCGCTGAAAAACAGTTCGCTGTAGGCGCATTGCCACAGCAGAAAATTCGAAAGGCGCTGCTCGCCGCCGGTGCGGATCAACAGGTCGGGGTCGGGCACGTGCGCCAGCGCCAGCGCGCCGGCCAGTGCCGCTTCGGTGATGGATTGACCGCGTTCGGCCAGCTGCGCCGCCGCCTGCGCGATGTCCCAGCGGCCGCCGTAGTTGAAGCAGACGTTGAGCGTGAGCTTGCCGTTGTGCGCGGTGTCCGCCTCCGCCTGCACCAAGCCTTGCCGGACGTGCTCGGCCAGGCTGGGCCGGTCGCCGACGAAATGGATGCGCACGCCTGCCTCGGCAAGCTCCGGCACTTCGCGCGCCAGCGCCTTGGCCAGCAATTCCATCAGTTGATTGACCTCGTCGGCGGGCCGCCGCCAGTTCTCCGAGGAAAACGCGAATACCGTCAGCACTTGCACGCCGCGCGCCAGGCACGCTCGGATGCAGCGGCGCAGCGATTCCATGCCTTGCCGGTGCCCGGCCGCGCGCGGCAGCAGACGGCGCTTGGCCCAGCGGCCATTGCCGTCCATGACGATGGCGATGTGGCGGGGGATGGACATTTGCGTTGTGCGTTGAGCGTTCTGCGTGGCCTGTGCTACGGCGTAGCGCTGGGTTCGGTCAACACGGCACGCCGGACGCCCAACACAAAACACTCAGCCATACGCCGCTCACACTTCCATGATTTCCTTTTCCTTGCCCGCCACCAGCGCGTCGATGTCGGCAACGTGCTTGTCGGTGGCTTTCTGGATGTCGGCCTCGGTGCGCTTTTGTTCGTCTTCGGTGGCGGCCTTGTCCTTGACCAGTTTTTTGATGGCGTCGTTGGCGTCGCGCCGCTGGTTGCGCACGGCGATCTTGGCCGCTTCGCCTTCCTGCCGCACCAGCTTGGTCATCTCGCGGCGGCGCTCCTCGCTCATGGGCGGCATCGGCACGCGGATCAGGTCGCCCAGGCTGGCCGGGTTGAGACCCAGATCGCTTTCGCGAATCGCTTTCTCGATCTTGGCGCCCATGTTCTTTTCCCACGGCTGCACGCTGATGGTGCGCGCGTCCAGCAGCGCCACGTTGGCCACCTGCGACAGCGGAACGTGGCTGCCGTAGTACTCGACGTGGATGGTGTCCAGCAGCGCCGGGTTGGCGCGGCCGGTGCGGATCTTGGTCAGGTTGCTCTTGAAAGCGCCGATGGACTGGTCCATCCTGCCCTGCGCGTTTTTCTTGATGTCGGCAATGGTCATGGCAATGCTCCGTCGATCAAACATGCACCAGCGTGCCCTCGTCGGCGCCCTGCGCCACGGCCTTGAGCGCGCCCGGCTTGAAAATGGAAAACACCTTGATCGGCAGTTTCTGGTCACGGCACAGCGCAAACGCGGTGGCATCAAGCACGGCCAGGCTGCGGCCAATGGCTTCGTCGAAACTGATGCGGGCAAATCTCCGCGCTGAAGGGTCTTTCTTGGGATCGGTAGTATAGATGCCATCCACCTTGGTCGCCTTGAGCACGATCTGTGCGCCAATTTCGGCTCCGCGCAGGGCGGCTGCGGTGTCGGTGGTGAAGAACGGATTACCCGTGCCTGCGGCGAAGATCACCACTCGCCCCATTTCGAGGTGACGAATGGCACGGACACGGATGTAAGGCTCGACCACCTGATCGATCCGCAACGCCGATTGCACGCGAGCAGGCAAATCCGCGCGGTGCATCGCGTCCGCGAGCGCCATCGCGTTCATCACCGTGGCAAGCATTCCCATGTAGTCAGCAGTGGCACGATCCATGCCTCCCGCCGCGCCCGACATGCCGCGAAAGATGTTGCCTCCCCCAATCACTACCCCGAGTTGCACGCCAAGACGCGTGACATCGGCAATCTCCGAGACGATGCGCGACACCACGGTTTCATTGATGCCGTAACTGTCTTCGCCCATCAAGGCTTCACCCGAGAGTTTGAGCAGGATACGGGAATAGACGGGCGTAGCGGACACGGAGGAAGATTCCTTTGCTTACTTCTCTTTCGCAGCAGCAGCCGCTGCAGCCTGTTGAGCCACTTCAGCGGCAAAATCGGAGGTCTTTTTCTCGATGCCTTCGCCGACCACGTAAAGTGTGAAGCCCGCAACCGTCGCGCCCCTGGCTTTCAGCAGTTGTTCCACGGTCTGCTTGCCGTCTTCGGCTTTCACGAAGATTTGGCCAAGCAGGGTGACTTCCTTGAGGAACTTCTGTACCGTGCCTTCGGCGATCTTTTCCAGCATATTATCGGGCTTGCCGGATTCGCGGGCCTTCTCGATGGCAATACGGCGCTCAGTGTCGATCAGAGTGGCATCCACACCGCCGGCATCCAGCGCCTTCGGTTTGGAAGCGGCGATGTGCATGGACAAATCCTTGCCCAGTTGCGCGTCGCCACCGGCCAGATCGAGCAGCACGCCGATCTTCGCGCCACCGTGGATGTAGGAATAAAGTCGGCCCCTGGCTTCGACGCGCTGGAAGCGGCGCAAAGTTATGTTTTCGCCGATCCTGCCCACCAGCGCGGTACGGGTCGATTCCACCGTGCCTTCGCCCATCGGCAGATTTGATAATGCGGCCACGTCGGCAGGAGCCCTGTCCGCCGCCAGTGCGGCAGTATCCCTGACCAGCGCGATGAAATCCTCGTTTTTGCCGACAAAATCGGTCTCGCAGTTGCCTTCCAGTATCACACCCAGCTTGCCGTCATTCGAGATATGAACGGCCACCACTCCTTCGGCGGTGACGCGGGCGGCGGCCTTCGTCGCCTTGTTCCCCAGTTTCACCCGCAGAATTTCTTCGGCCCTGGCCATGTCCCCGTTGGCTTCCGACAAAGCTTTCTTGCACTCCATCATCGGCGCGTCGGTTTTCTCGCGCAGTTCCTTGACCATGCTCGCGGTAATTTCCGCCATGCTAACTCCTTGACTACTCTACTCGTTTTCTTGCGGCGGCGGGGCAAGCCCGCCGCGACGGATATGGCACGGGATCAGACTCCGGCCTGATCGCTCTCTTCCTGGACCTCAACAAATTCCTCGCTGCCCGCCTCGACGATTTCCAGTTGCACCTGGCTACGGCCCTGCAATACGGCATCGGCCACGCCTCGGGTGTAAAGGCGGATGGCGCGAGAAGAATCGTCATTACCCGGGATCAGGTAATCCACGCCTTCGGGCGAATGATTGGTATCGACCACCGCCACCACCGGGATACCCAGTTTTTGCGCTTCCGTAATGGCTATCTTGTGATAGCCGACATCGATCACGAACAGTGCGTCGGGCAGCCCGCCCATGTCCTTGATGCCGCCAATCGACTTGTGCAGCTTTTCCAGCTCACGGCGCGTCATCAGCGCATCGCGTTTGGACAGGCGCTCGACCGAGTCGTCTTCGAACATCGCCTCGAGATCTTTCAGGCGCTTGATCGATTGTTTGACCGTTTTGAAGTTGGTAAGCATCCCGCCAAGCCAGCGTTCGTTGACAAACGGCATCCCGGCGCGGCCCGCTTCTTCGGCGAGAATTTCACGCGCCTGGCGCTTGGTGCTCACGAAGAGGATCGTGCCGCGCCTGGCTGCAATCTTGCGCACAAAATCCATTGCCTCATTGTATTTGAGCAGCGTCTTTTCAAGATTGACGATGTGAATTTTATTGCGGTGGCCGAAAATGTACGGTGCCATCTTCGGGTTCCAGAAACGGGTCTGATGACCAAAATGGACGCCTGCTTCAAGCATCTGGCGCATTGTGACTGACATTCGTATAACTCCGGTTTTCAGGGTTTGGCCTCCGCCGGATCGCGCAGGAGCACCAACTCCTGCCAGTGACACCGCCCACATAAGAAGACAGCGCACCCCGATCAATCCGGCGTGTGAATTTATCTTCCCGGCAAGAAGCCCCGCAAAGACAAGTTTTTTATTATAGCACCTTGCTGGCAGTGCCCTCAAGCCGATATGAACAGGAAAGGAATGGTGAGGATTGCGTTCGACACGTGTTCAAAACCCAAAAAAATGGCGCAACGGAAAGTTGCGCCATTTTCTTCCAGATACGCGCCCTGCGCGAATCCGGCTTTTGCTTCTATCTGCCCGATGCCGGATTCAGCGGAATCAGAGCCTCTTCTTGTCAACCACGACCTGAACAGGCGCGTCAGCCGGACACATATCCGCCGGGTCGACAGTGTCACGATCCTGCCCGATATCCTTCAACGAGGGCAAATCCTCACGCACGACACCAAGGGTACGTAACAACTGACCCATCTCGGCAAAGGTACGGGCCTGCGCGACCAGCAGATCGTAGCGCGCATTCGTAAGGAGCCGTTGAGAAGTAAAGACCTCGTTCTCGGTGTCAAGCAAGTCGAGCAGGGTACGTTGCCCGATCTCAAATTGCTGACGGAAAGCGTCACGCGCCTTGCCGGTCATCAGATAATGGCGCTCAAGATAACCTATCTGTTCGTTCAGGCTGTTGATATTCTGATACGCGATCACCAAAGTCTGACGCAGGTCGCGGCAAGCCTTTTCGCGCAGGTCTCTGGCCTGCTCGACTTCCTCGCCTGCCTGACGGACACGGGCCGTATCGGAACCGCCACGGAAGAGGTTGAAATTCATCCGCAATTCAAGCGCGCTCTCACGCCTGTTGCCTTTGAGGCCGGAAGAATTGGTATCGGGATCTACGTTGTTGATGTTGCGGTCAACTCCCGTACTCGCGTGCAGATTGAGCTTGGGATGATAGTTGGAACGTGCCATATCCCGATTGGACAGGCTGGCGCGCACGTTTTCAATCGCGGCATTGAACGCCGGGTTGCTCACATAAGCCGTGTTCAACGCGGCAACGACGTTTTCCGGCATCTGCGCGTCGTTGAAATTACCCGCGAGCGGCGGCATCGCGTCAGGCGGCAGATCGCCGACCAAACGCTGATAACGCGCACTGACATCGTGCAGGTTTGAAAGCTCCGTCAGCAGATTGGATTCGGCCAGAGCCAACCGCCCGACTGCCTGGTCGAGGTCCACACGCCGACTCACGCCTGCCGAGGCGCGGTCATTGAGGCGATCATGAAGTTGCTTGTGAATGGCGTAATTCGTCTTGGCGGCTTCGACCAGCTCACGTTGCCGCTGAACGTCGGCATAAGCACGCACGACTTCAAGACCGGCATTTTCCGAAGCTTCAAGCAATCCATAATAACGCATGAGACGGGTATAGCTCATGCGTTTGACTTCGCTGCTCGTGGCAAAGCCATCATAGACCATCTGCTTGAGATCGAGCCCAAGCCCCCAAAAATTCCAGTCGTCGCTGGACTGTTTGGGATCCTTGCGCCATCTGTGCCCTATGCCGGCATTGAGGTCGATCTGCGGGAGATAGCCGCCACGGGCGGCTTCCCGCGCCGCTGACGCGGCCAAGTATCCATGCCAGCTGGATTGAACTTCGGGGTTATTGGCCACGGCCTTGCGCACAGCATCCAGCAATACCCCCCTGGACGCCTCACCAATCTCTTGCGCGCCAGAGACTCCGGATAAGACTTGCAGGGCAGAGGCAACCGCTAGGCAGACCAATGTTTTCATCTTGTTCATGTGGTATCTCCAAGTAATTGCAAACCTTTCCTGCGCATCACTCAAATCCGGTCTTGTGTCGGTTTAATGGTTTGATTCATAAGCGCGCCGA
This sequence comes from Azoarcus sp., assembly GCA_031274995.1. Classification (GTDB taxonomy): domain Bacteria; phylum Pseudomonadota; class Gammaproteobacteria; order Burkholderiales; family Rhodocyclaceae; genus WRNU01. The sequence goes on along the minus strand of JAISPJ010000015.1, from coordinate 100,909 downwards.
GTTTACACCCGGTACGGGGATAGTGCCAATCATTTTTTAACTTCGGCGCAAAGTTCTGCTGTTAGTACAACACTCTCCGCGTAAACCCTACCTTCTATTTTCATGGCACCGATTCCATGCGGCATATACTCGCCGCATTTTGCGATGGCTATGTATGTACATTATATAACGGCCCATGCGCTGATTCAAACAGAATATTCACAAAATATCAATGCAAGCAGAGCCATCCTCATAAAACCGCTTGCCGTGCCTGCGTCACGACACGAGACGTGCTTGTTGTATTGAAACAACAAACATACCTTCGAAAGTATCCGGCATCGCTATATCACTGGCTGTATTACAGTTTTTCTGAAAGTATTGACAACAAGTAAACGTTGACTTCAAAAACATGGCTTCTTTACCTGCACGTGAAGCACATCACCACCTCTGGAGATTGAATAGGTGAAGATGTGGGATCCGTTTATCTGCCATACGTCATAAAAAGTGGCTACAGCAATGATCCAGGGGCAGACTTGCGGCATACCTGCCCGTCCCAAGCGTTATCCGCCACCTTTCTGGACAGTGTGGATGGGCAGGGTTATTGTGGTTTTTCTCCTCATCCTGCCGGAAATAGCGAGTGCGCGCACCGATTTTGATCGCATGGAGCAACTGGCTGCAACGGAATACGGACAAATCGCCGTTGCCACAGTCAAAGCCTGGCGCACCATGATCGAAAAAAACCGGACGCAGCCTGATCTTGCCAAGCTCGAACGCACCAACATTTTCGTCAATGACCGCATATTATACGCAAGTGACATGAGCGTGTGGGGGGTTGAGGATTACTGGGCAACCCCATTGGAACTTTTCGGCAAGGGAAGGGGCGATTGCGAAGACTACGCTATCGCAAAATACGTCTCCCTGTTGTTGATGGATGTTCCCGTGCAGAGATTGCGCCTGGTTTACGCGCGTGCGCGCATGGGATCGCAGACCGTGGCGCATCTGGTGTTGAGCTACTACGAGACTCCCACGTCCGATCCGCTGATCCTGGACAACCTGGTCGACACAATCCTTCCGGCCAAACGCCGCACCGACCTTTTCCCGGTATTCAGCTTTAATCACGAAGGTATCTGGATGGGAGCGGAAGGGCGATCCACCGGTGATCCTACATCGCGGCTGTCCCGCTGGCGTGACGTGCTTCAGCGCATGCGCCGCGAAGGGATCGACCCGTCCCTGATACAGCTCAGCAGCCGGACATCGCTATTACGGGAACAGCAAAAATCCCGCTTGTCCCAACAAAATGCGGCCAAACCCCCGCTTCCGGCAAAAATGACGGAAAAATATCTGGCCAACCCTGAAAAGATCGCATCCGAACCTGCGAAAATCAAGGTGAAAACGGCAAAATATCGACCGTCGCCACAGAGGATTGCCAAACGATGAACACTTGCACGACCTGTTTTTCACTCTGCGCCCACGGTTCTTTCTGGAAGTTTCGGCCATGTCTCTAATCAAACAGCTCTGGATCGCCATCGCGACCGTAACCCTGCTCGCCCTCAGCGGCAGCCTGGTGGTAAGCACGCTGAATGCGCGGCAATATCTCGAACAACAACTCAACATCAAAAACTCCGACAACGCCAACATCCTGGCGCAGGCCATACAGTCCTTGCTGATTGAAAGAACGCTCGTCAACGCGGACAGCGATATCGAAAACATCGCCGGGACGATGCTCGAAGCCCAATTCAATATTGGCTACTACCGCCAAATTCGCCTGATCGACCCTAACGGCAGGGAAATTGCCAAATTTCATTCCGACGCGCCCATCAAAAACGTCCCCGCCTGGTTCGTAGAACAGGTATCCATCAAGGAACATCCCGGCACGGCCCATGTCCAGAACGGCTGGGGCCAATTCGGCACGCTCACGGTGGAAAGCCACAGCAGCTACGTCTACGAGGCACTGTGGAACAATACCCTCCAGTTGTTGTGGTGGTTCTTGATTACCATGATTATTGCGGGCGGGCTTGGCAGCATTCTGCTTGGCCGGATCACCGCGCCTCTTCGCACCCTCGTCAAACATGCCCAAGCTATCGGCGAACGCCGGTTCATCACCACGCCGGAACCCAGGACCGCCGAACTGAGAGTGGTGGTGCGGGCGATGAATGCGCTTTCTGACAGGGTGCGGCAGATGCTCGCCGAAGAAGCGCAACGGCTCGAAAACCTGCGTCGGCAGATACACGAAGATGCCGTCACCGGCCTGCTCGAACGTCGTCAGTTCCTCAACGCATTCTCTTCCCGGCTGCTCGCCTCGGATGCCCCCGCGCAAGGCGTTTTACTCATCTTGCGCATCGGCAGGCTCATTGAACTCAATCGCGATCTTGGACGGGTTGTCACCGATAAACTGCTCCACACGCTGGCTCAGGCACTCATAAACGAGTCTGGCTCTGGCAGCGTTGGCGTCCGTCTCAACGGCAGCGATCTTGCCGTGCTCGCGCCACCGGCTGCCGAGCCTGAATTTTCGTCATGGGCGGCATCAGTGGCCAAGCGCGTCTTCGCCATTGCCGACGAACAGGAAAACGCCGACATGTTTGCGTTGGCGATAGCCGCTGTATCGTATTCCCGCAACGATGCTGTGGCCTCCATCCTGGCCAGGCTCGACACGACGCTGGTTCAGGCCGAACTGGAAGGCAACCGCGGCCTGAAGATTGAAGAACAGCGCGACGACGCGCACCCCGCCCGCACCCAGGAGCAATGGCGCAAAATACTGACAACGGCGCTGGCCGAAAACACATTCCAGGCTGATCTCTATCCGGTACGCACGATACAGTGCTCGCTCATACACAATGAAGAAGTCATCGACCTGTCCGTGGACGGAACCGTATTCAAGACTGGCGACTACCTGCCGTGGGCTGCGCGTTTTGGCCTGGTCGGGCGCATAGACTACGCTGCGGTGCAGACAGCCATCGACCGCATCAATAAAGGCGAAGGGCCGATTGCCGTCACTATTTCGGCGCAAACATTCCAGGATGGGCATTTAGTGACCGAACTCATGACTTTGCTGCGCGCAAACCATGGCCAGGTCGAGCGCCTCTGGATGGAAGTGACCGAAGATGCCGCGATGCGCAACCCGGCTACTTTCCGCGCTTTCTGCCTGGCGGTCAAACCGTTCGCCAGCAAACTCGGAATCAAACATGCCGGACCGCATTTCTCCTCCCTGGGCGACCTGCATGACCTCGGCCTCGACTACCTCAAGGTGGACACTTCACTGCTGCGCGACATCGACCAGAACGAGGGTAACCAGAGCTTCGTACGCAGCCTCGTCATGCTTGCCCATACGCTCGGATTCATCGTGATCGCGGAAGGCATTGACCGGCTCGAACAGGAGAGGGTTCTTGCTGATCTAGGGTTTGACGGGCTTACCGGGCCACTGGTGGGCTGAAGACGCGAGATACTCTCTCCTCCAGATCCAGGTGGCGTGTCCAAACCACCTGCTCCATCATATGGTGTATGATTATGAGGTTTCAAACTGGAGGCAGTTTTACGATGAACTTCGAACACGCGCGTTTCAACATGGTCGAGCAACAGCTTCGGCCCTGGGGGGGGGCTGGTCCAAGAGTGCGTCACTTGCTGATGACGGTACGGCGTGAAGATTACGTGCCGCCGGCGATGCGTGCCTTTGCCTTTGCCGACATCGAAATCCCGCTGCCCGGCGGGCAAACCATGTTCAAACCGGCCATCGAAGGACGCATCCTGCAAACAATTGGAACCCTTCACGTCAACTCGGTTCTGGAAATCGGTACAGGCAGCGGTTATTTTGCCGCCCTGCTGGCGGCGAACGCGGATCATGTCCACACGGTCGAAATCGACCCGGAACTGGCACGGCTCGCGCGGGACAACCTTGTGCGCAACGGTGTTACCAACGTCACTGTGGAAGAAGGCGATGCCTCCCAAGGCTGGTATTCACAAGCGCCATACGACGTAATCGTCGTTTCTGGCGGGTTACCTGAACTGCCCGAGGGATTGCTCGCGCAACTCAAGCCTGGCGGACGGTTGTTCGCTTTCACCGGCACTCCCCCTGCAATGAAAGCATGCATAGTGTCGCGCAACGATAAAAAAACTCATCAGAGCCATTCCCTGTTTGAGACCGTCGTGCCGATGCTGCGCCACATCCCGCAAGTACCCGCATTCAACTTCTAGAGTCGAGTCTCTGTTATGAAATCCCGTACTCCGCCTGACCACCCTGATTCGATGAGTCGCCCCATCATTCGTTACGCGGGCTGTACGCGGCACGTGCTCAAACGTGCTGGCCCGATGGTCGTGTTCATGTTGGCAACAGGCACGGCAGGCGCCGACAACTTGCTTCAGGTCTACTACGACGCTCTCGCGCATGATGCCCGTTACTCGGCTTCGCGCGCGCAGTACGATGCTGATCAGGAAAAGCGGGTACAGGGGCGAAGCGCCCTGCTGCCGACACTGGGAGCCACCGCCAATGCTCAGCGGAACAGCGCCGAGTTCACCCCCAGAGACCCCAACACTGGCCAGAATGCACCGAAAATAGACAGGCGCTACAGCAGCAACAGCTACACGGCACAATTCAGCGCGCCTTTGTTCAGGATGCAGAATTGGCATCAATATAAGGAAGGCGTGTTACAGACCGAACTGGCCGACAGCACTTTCAACCAGGAAACGCAGGACTTGATCCTGCGCACGGCAGAAGCCTATTTCAATGTACTCAACTCACAGGACTCGCTGCGCGCCATCGTACAATTGCGCACGGCAGCCGCCGAACAGCTCGAACTGGCACGTACCAGCTTCAAGGTTGGCACGGTCACGGTAACAGACGTACACGAAGCGCAATCCCGTTTCGACCTGGCCTCGGCGCAAGAAATAGCTGCCCGTAACACCCTCACTGTATCGTTCGAAGCACTGGCGCGCATCATCGGGCACGCGCCCGGAGAATTGGCGGGGCTCAGACCCGGTGTCATGCTTTCCCGCCCGGAACCGGATAACATTGGCGCATGGGTGGATGCCGCCGAAAAGGGGCATTACAAGGTACAGGCTCAGATGCTGGTACGCGAAATCGCGTCGCGCGAACATCAGCGCGTGCGCGCCGGTCATCTGCCGAACCTTGATCTGGTGGCAAGCCATAATCGCAATACCCGCCCCTCGCTCTCAATCGAACGTACCGAAGTCAACACGGTAGGCGTACAGCTTGACATTCCGCTTTACCAGGGAGGATACGTCTCATCCCGGGCCCGTGAAACGACGGCACTCATGGCCAAGGCCGATTCCTATCTTGAAGAAGCCCGACGCGCGGCGGCGCTGGACGCGCGCGAAGCCTACCTGGGGGTCACCAGCGGCATGGCGCAAATACAAGCGCTGGAAGCAGCGCAAGTCTCATCCACCTCGGCGCTCGAAGCCAACCAACTGGGCTACAAGGTTGGCGTGCGTATCAATATCGACGTTCTCAACGCCCAAAGCCAACTTGCCGAAACCATGCAAAAACTCGCGCGCGCGCGCTACGACACCCTGCTGGCCCAATTGAGGCTGAAAGCGTCCGCCGGTTCCCTGGGCGAAGAAGACGTGCGCACGATCAATGCCCTGCTGGAAACACGGAACACCGTCCCCGGCACACGTTCGCTGCCCAACGGTAAATAACAAGGCCGACAGGCCACCCGAACATATCCACAACACAATTCCATTCCCTTGTGGCAGCCCTCGGGCGCGCCATGGGAGATGCATTTTTGCGGACATAAGGACCTTCCATACAAAATCCGGCACCCATGATGCCCTTGTCGTGGAAAAGGTCACGCCATAGCTGCCAAGCATTGGTGAGAATAGCTATAAAACATCGCATTTTCACTAATTGACATTTCGTCATTGATGTGATCGCGCTGTTCTGACACGCAATGACATCCCTCCCCCCATACCGTCAGGAAAGCATCCCGCGTTTACCAGCCCCGCCCCCTGATGCCCAAGTTGCCGCCGAGACGAACACCTTGAAAATCAAAACAAAGCCGCTACTCACCATTATCGCCGTTATTGCGATCATTACCGCCGCGAGTCTGCTGGCAACATCCTTCTCCAACCGGGACGGAACGAGCCAACAGGCGCTACTGACTTCAGAAATCATCATCCTGGCTGCCGGAGGACTCGCGGCCTTTTTTGTCGCAAACATCACCGTCCGGCCATCCAGGAAGTTTACGCGCCCCGCAATGCCCTATGCCAAGGTGCTCATCGTGGACGACGTACCAACCAATCTCGACGTTGCCAGAGGCATCCTGAAACCTTACGGGATGCAGGTCGATTGTGTCACCAGCGGCATTGAAGCAGTCGAGCGCATACGCAATCCGGAAATCACTTACGATGCTGTTTTCATGGATCATGTGATGCCGGAGATGGATGGCATTGAAACCACCCGCATCATCCGCGAAGAAATTGGCAGCGATTACGCCAGGAACATCCCCATCATTGCGCTGACAGCCAACGCAACCACCGGCAACGAAGAAATGTTCCTGAAAAACGGCTTTCAGGCATTCCTGAGCAAGCCTGTCGATGTCATAAGTATGGATACCATTCTCCGACAATGGGTATGCGGCAAGGAATGGGATCAAAAGGACGAATCCTTCGATGGTTCCCTGCCCATGCGCAACATCGAAACAGGACAGGAGTCCGGCAACGCCGACCAAGCCAGTGAAACAGACGAAACCGGCCAGGAAGAATTTCCCGGAATCGAAGGCATCAACTGGCAAGACGGCCTGAACTGCTTTGCCGGGGACAGGGATGCCTACCTTTCTGTCATTCGCTCGTATGTCGACAACACGGCGCACATCATCACCCAGATATGCAATGTCACCGAGGAGACGCTTGCTGATTACGCGACCCATATCCACGGCATCAAAGGCAGCAGTTACGGCGTCAAAGCCAACAAAATCGGCAAACAGGCCGAAGAACTGGAACATGCCGCCAAGGCAGGCAATTTCCGGCTCGTGAGCCAGAAAACCCCTTTTTTCGTCGAGAACGCCCAAAAACTCCTAGGCACACTTTCCAAACTGCTCAAGGCCAACATAGCCGAGATGGACGAAAAACAGAGCCAGTATGCGCCTGATGAGACTCTGCTGGATCAAATGGAAGAAGCTTCTGCAAATTTCAACATTGATGAATTGGAGGAAATCATCAAATCACTTGAATATTTCAAATATGAAACACAAACGGAGCTTGTCACTTGGTTACGCGAAAAAGTCAACAAAATGGATTTTTTAGCCATAAACAAGCGGCTCGCGCAACGAAAACAAGCAAGCTTAAAAGGATAAGAAAATGAAGGAACAAGACAAACCCGCTGCTCCCAAGCAGACAATCGTAATGGTCGACGACAATGTGACCACTCTGAATATCGCCCGGAATATTCTTCGCAATCATTACGACACCTACGCTCTCCCTTCGGGTACAATTTTATTCAATCTACTGGAAAAAATTACCCCCGACCTCATCCTGCTCGACATTGAAATGCCAGGAATAAGCGGTTATGAAGCCATCAAGAGATTAAAGGCTGATAAACGCTTGTCAGGAATTCCGGTTATTTTTGTGACCTCCCGGTATGATGAAGGCAGCGAACTGGAAGGGCTTTCGCTTGGCGCGATCGATTACATCACCAAGCCTTTTTCTCCACCGCTACTGCTGCGACGGATAAAAAATCACTTGCTTACTGCCGCCCAAGAAAAGGAACTGAAAAATTTTAACGCCAATTTGATGGACAAAGTAAATCAAAAAGCCACGCAAATAATTCAGATGCAATTTGCCATTTTAAATGTCGTGGCAGAACTGGTGGAATTTCGTGACCGTAAAACTGGAGGGCATATTGCGCGTACACAGCAATATCTGGAGCTCTTACTCAAAAAAATGCTGAAAGAAGGCGTTTATCTCGAAGAAATCTCATCTTGGGATTTAACGTTCCTGATTCCATCCGCGCAACTGCACGACGTGGGGAAAATCGCCATCAGCGACACCATTCTGAATAAACCCGGCAAACTGACACCGGAAGAATTCGATATCATGAAAACGCATGTCACACGCGGCATAGACGCGATTGAAAGAATCGAGCATGAAACCCATGAAGACAGTTTTCTCTATCATGCCAAATGTTTCGCCGGCTATCACCACGAAAAATGGGACGGCACGGGCTATCCGCATGGGCTGGCCGGAAAGGACATTCCTTTGCAAGGCAGGCTAATGGCTATTGCCGACGTTTACGACGCATTGATTTCTTCGCGCCCCTACAAGGAAGAAATGCCGCTCGACGTGGCAAGGTCGATCATCCTGGATGGTAACGGCAAGCATTTTGACCCAATACTCATCAACGTCTTCCGCAATGTGGTCGACGGCTTTGAAGAAATCGCCACATCCAGCCGCAACAAAGGTGATTCTTTTATTTTCAAGTGGACCGGGGCAGCATGAAACAAGTATTCGGAACCGGGATGGCGCGTGTCACTCTTCGTCGTTGACAATCTGAAAACTGAACGTTGCGGAGGTAAAATCCCCAGGAGCCGCCCCCAGGCCGATCATGCCCTGCCCGTGCAGCACGCAATTATCGCGCTTCAGGATCACCAGTTCGGCTTCGCGGCCAAACTTAACCCAAGTCCCGTTGGTACTGAAATCGGTCAGCGTGCACTGCCCCCCAACCCACTCGATACGGGCATGCCGACGCGACACCCGCCTGTCGTCGATGACCAGCCCGCAACTTTCGCTACGTCCAATGACGAGCGCGCCATGCGCGGGTAAAAGCTGTATACGGCGGCCATTCACATCGATGTCGGCTCTTTGCGTCGACGCCATGCCAAGGCGCTCATTGAGCAGGTCGAGCGGGCCGGTGATCGTGGTTTCGGCAGTATGCCGCCAGTCGAACCGCCACACCTTGAACAGGCCGGTCTTGCCCCTGATGGCAATACGATCGATGCCCGTACAAAGCATGCGCTTCGACTCGGACAGGCGGGTATACAAAGATTCACCGAGAAGAATCTCGTTGGATTCGGCACGATCACCTAGACGGGCAGCGACGTTGACCGCGTCGCCATAACAATCCCCGCGCTGTTCGATGACTGCGCCGTATTCGATTCCGACTTTGAGTCCCAGAGGGGTATTCATACTGTCGATATGCTCCATATTGCATTCATAGAGCACGTCACGGGTATGGGATGCAGCTTCAACGGCCTCTTCGCTTTGGTCAAACAATACCAGCAGGCCATCGCCAAGGAATTTGACGACACGTCCGCCCGACATGGTGAAATGTTTGCCAAGCATCTGGGTGCAGCGTGTCACCACCTGGGTTGCAATGGTATTGCCTTGGGACTCAAAAAGTTTCGTGCTGCCGGTCAAATCGGCAAACACAACCGCCTTGTCCCCCTGCCCGGAGGGTCTCAGCGCACTGTCGTCCCTAACACCATCCGCTTCCATTTTCATTGAGCCGTTGAACACTGAGACTAATATTTTAGCACTTTAATATTAAAAATTCTCCCATTTAATCCTGAAGAGGCAATTCAATCTGGTCATCGACGCTGTATTGATAATCGCGGAACACATGCTCGGCACTCAGCAGACGGTAACGGCCATCCGGTTCCTGAAAACTGGTCTCTTTGAGGCGCCACGTATAGTGACCGCATGTCCAGCAGTGGAAATTACGCATGTGTGTGCATAGGCAAGTTTTATCCCATATTTTGGATTTCTGCCCTTCTGGCAATTTCGCCATTTCACGTCCCCATGCTTCCGCGTATTGGCAATGCCCGGAAGCATCAAGCAGATAACCAAACGCTTCACAATTGGGACGCACACTGCTGCCCAGCGCAGGGCATTCCTTGAGCATGCGCATAGGATAACCAGTTGGCGAGACATTGTTTACTTCGATCTGATCTTCGGTCGCCCGGAAATAAACCTGTTTCACGTCATCCGGTAAACCGCATTCCTGCGTGACGGTAAACCGGGTCGCCACTTGCACGGCGGCAGCCCCCCGCTCCAGGAATTTCACTGCGTCGCTGCCCGTGAAAATTCCCCCGGCAGGAATCAGCGGAATATCAAGTTTTTCGGCATGCAGCCAGTCCCGGATTTCAGCCAGGATGCTCGCAAGATCGTATTTAGCCCAGTCTTCCCCGAAACCAAGATGCCCACCGGCCAACGGCCCTTCAACCACGATGTAATCGGGCAGTCTGCCGCTGCCACGCGCGTTTTTTTTCAGAAAAAGCTGAAGCGCGCGCAAGGAGGAAACGATGATGCCAAGCTTGACATCGTAAAACCTCGGATGATCCTGAATCAGCGCGAAAGACCCAAGGTGCAGGCCGGCAGCCAGTGTGATGCCATCGATGCCCGCGTCCATCGCCGAACGCAGCCTGACCCGCAGAGTTTCGCGCGGGTTGTTCATGGTCAGTTTTTCCATGCAGTTCACGAACACCAAGCCGGGGCCGCGCTTGGTTTCCATCGTGCTGCCTACATGCAGGCGGGTCGCCTCGGCGAGCACGCCGAGATCGAATTGCGCCACCGACTTGTCGAAGAGATTGCTGACGTTGAATTTGTACTGCCTGAGCCGATCCTTGACGTAGTGCGTGTGAAAACGCCGGTCGGCGACGGTATGCACCATCGCGTCCGAAATATGGCCGATACCTCCCAGGCGCGCCGCCTCGACAGCCAGCCTGGAAGTCGAAATATCGACCCCCATGCCGCCCACCATGATCGGGATCAACTCGCGCGAACCGAGCCGCAGGCGAAAATCATCAACACGCTTCATTAGCCATATCCATTCTGACGCAACTAGTCATTATCGCTTACCGTTGCGTCTTGCGCACCACGGCATCGTTTCCACGCTGCACATCATTCGACCGTGACACTTTTCGCGAGATTGCGCGGCTTGTCGACGTCCGTACCCCGTACCAGAGCCACATGGTAGGCAAGCAGTTGCAACGGGACGACATGCAGCACCGGGGACAACATACCGTAATGCTCGGGCATTCGCATGATGTGTGTGCCTTCGGAGGCGGCAATTCCGCAATCGTCGTCGGCAAATACATAAAGTTCCCCCCCTCTGGCGCGTACTTCCTGCAAATTGGACTTGAGCTTTTCGAGCAGATCATCGGCAGGCGCGACTGCGATGACCGGCATCCGTTCATCGACGAGCGCAAGTGGCCCGTGCTTGAGTTCACCAGCGGCATACGCCTCTGCGTGAATATAGGAAATTTCCTTGAGTTTGAGCGCGCCTTCCATTGCAATCGGCCAGTGCTGGCCGCGCCCGAGGAAAAGCGCGTGCTCCCTGCCCGCAAAACGCTGCGCCCAGCTCTCGATTTCCGGTTCGAGTTCAAGTACTTTTTGTACTGCGGCGGGTAAATGGCGCAACGCTACCAAGTGTTTTTCTTCCTCGCTCCCGGAGAGGCACCCATTGCGTTTGGCCAACACCAACGCTAACAACGCGAAAGCTACCAGTTGCGTAATGAATGCCTTGGTCGAAGCGACACCGATTTCAGGCCCTGCGCGGGTAATGAACCGCAGGGCCGCTTCACGCGCGATGGCCGATTCCGGCACGTTGCAGATTGCCAGCGTGCGTTCCATTCCCAATTTGCGCGCATACTCGAGCGCAGCCAGCGTATCGGCCGTCTCGCCCGATTGGGACACCGCCACGACCAGTGTGGCGGGGTCGGCTACCGGTTTGCGATAGCGGTATTCGCTGGCGATTTCCACCGAGACGGGCAATCCTGCGAGAGCTTCCAGCCAGTAACGCGCCACCAGCCCGGCGTGATAACTGGTTCCACAAGCCAGAATCTGTACCCGGCGCACTCCGGCGAAGACATCTCCGGCCGATGTGCCAAAAACGCTCTCCGAAACCGAGCGGCTGCCCAGGATCATCCCCAGCGTATTCGAGATCGCCTGCGGCTGCTCGAAGATTTCCTTCTGCATGAAATGCCGGTATGGGCCAAGTTCCATCGCTTCGGGCACGAGACTGGAAAGATGCACCTGACGTTCCACACGTTCGCCATCGGCTCGCACAATGCGGGTGGCTTTACGGGAAAGTTCGGCAACGTCGCCATCTTCCAGATACACCACTTTTCGCGTCACCTGAAGCAGGGCCGCAACATCGGAAGCTGCATACATGCCGTCCTCGCCGATACCCAGCAGCAGGGGAGCGCCATGCCGCGCCACTACCGCCCGCGCAGGATCGGAGTCCGCGATGACCCCGATCGCGTAAGCGCCTTCCAGCTCGCCTGCCGCCAGGCGCACGGCTTCAAACAGATCGGGCACAGTTTGCAGTTTATGGTGAATCAAATGGGCAATGGCCTCAGTATCGGTATCGGAGGCGAACACGTAGCCATGTGCCTGCAACCCGGCACGGATGGTCTCGAAATTCTCGATGATGCCGTTATGCACCACAGCCACGCCTTCCGACAGATGCGGATGGGCATTGCGCTCCGACGGCGCACCGTGCGTCGCCCAGCGCGTATGGGCAATACCGAGGGATGCCGTCAGGCGGCTGGATTCGACCCGCGCCGCCAGTTCGGCAACGCGGCCACAGGCCCGCAGCCGAACGAGCGTGCCGGGATCTTTGCCCTGTTCACCGATCACGGCCAGCCCGGCAGAATCGTAACCACGATATTCGAGCCTGCCCAAACCCTCGATGAGTATGGGAACGATATTACGGGAAGCGATAGCAACAACGATGCCGCACATGCGTCTCTCTCTAATTAATGAACAGGTCACCCGCCCTTCTTGGTGGGCCGTACCCAGCCCGCGTGACTTTGTTGCCGGGCACGCGACACCGTAAGCTGGTCAGGCGGCGCATCGCGCGTGAGGGTCGTTCCCGCCCCAAGCGTTGCGCCCCGGCCGACCCGCACGGGCGCAACAAGCTGGGTATCGGAACCAATGAATGCATCATCACCGATCTCGGTGCGATACTTATCGGCTCCATCATAATTGCATGTGATCGTTCCCGCGCCAATATTGACCCGCACACCGATGTCGGCATCGCCGATATAAGATAGATGGTTGGCCCTGGAATCGTCATCAATGACACTATTCTTGATCTCGACGAAATTTCCGATGTGCACGCCATTGGCAAGCACGGTTCCGGGCCGGGTCCGGGCAAACGGCCCGAGCACGCACGCTTCGCCCGTCACCGTACCGTCGAGATGCGAAAACGGCGCCACGCGCGTCCCGCTACCGATCCGAACATCGCGGAGCACGCAATTCGCCCCGACGATAACACCGTCACCCAACTCGACACGGCCCTCGAATACGCAATTGACGTCAATCCTTACGTCGCGTCCACAAACAAGCTCGCCTCGCACGTCGAGCCGCGCCGGATCGACGAGTGTCACCCCGGCATCCAGGAGTCCGCGCGCCACGGACGCCTGAAATATTCGCTCAAGGGCGGCCAGTTGCGCCTTGCTGTTCACACCCAACGTTTCGGAAACGTCATCGGGCGCGACGGTGACGATTTCCACACCGTCGCTGGCCGCAAGGCCAACGATATCAGTCAGGTAATACTCGCCCTGGGCGTTGTCGTTGCCGATGCGCTGGAGCCAGTCGCGCAGCCTGGCCGCAGGCGCCACGAGTATGCCGGTATTGATCTCATGCACACGGCATTCGCCGGGCGTTGCATCTTTCTCTTCGACAATGCGCGTCACGCGGCCTGCGCCATCGCGCAGGATTCGCCCATAGCCTGTCGGATCATCGATCTCGACCGTAAGCAAGGCCAGCCGGTCCTGCCCTGCCGCATCCCTGAGCCGCGCGAGCGTAGACGCGCCGATCAGGGGCACATCGCCGAAGAGCACCAACACCCGCGCATCGGCGGACAAATGCGGCACGGCCTGTAATACCGCATGCCCCGTCCCAAGTTGTGGATTTTGCTCCACCCAAACGAGACCGGGCGCATCGAGCCGTGAACGCACCGCCTCGCCACCATGGCCATGAACGACACAAATCCGCCGCGCCCCGAGCATACGGGCGCTCGCCAGCACATGCGCAAGCAAGGGGCGGCCCGCGAGCAGTTGCAATACCTTGGGCAAAACCGAGCGCATGCGTTTGCCTTGCCCGGCGGCGAGAATCACAACTTCCATGAATTTTCCAAGTAACAAACTTTGTAAGTTTAACACTTGGCAAACCTGCTTGACCGCCGACGCCCCCCCGCCGCCCGAAGCCGTCATCAGTCCAAAATGCAATCGAACTCCCCGGGTTCCTGAGGGTCAGCCACGCATCCTCGATGCAATCAATATGGTAGCCGACCCCAAAAGCCCGCCCCGCAGCAAATCTTTTTCACATGATTTCAAATCTGAACATCTTTCCGGTATGCTGATAGGCGGTATCGTACCGGGAGCAAAAGCGCTCGCCGGGCATGCGGGTACCGACAGATGCATACAGTAAAATACACGCCGTATGATGCGCTGTCGCCCGGATAACCGACCACCATAACTAAAAGTTAAAAGGAGGCACTCAAACATGAAGTCCATTCTCGTTCTCAACGCAGGCTCATCGAGCCTGAAATTTGCCGTTTTTCCGCTGGAACCCGTTCTGGCCGAACACCCGGCGCTTTCAGGCCAGATCGAGGGCATCGGGGCCACTCCCAGACTCTCCGCCAAAACATCCGGCGGCAAACGCTACAAGGAAGATGTTGCCCTCGCAGGCGATTTGACCGAGCAACATCGGGAATCCCTCTCCTATCTGTTCCGCTGGTTCGAAACCAACGCGCCGGAGCTGAAAATTTCCGCTGCGGGCCACCGCGTGGTACATGGCGGGGAAGACTACAGTGCCCCGGTCAAACTCGATGCCGCCATTCTGGCCAAACTCGAAACTCTCATTCCCCTCGCGCCCTTGCACCAGCCGCACAACGTGCGCGCAATCAGCGAAATTTTCGAACTGCTGCCCGACGTGCCGCAAGTCGCCTGCTTCGACACTGCCTTTCATCGGCACAACCCTGAAGTCGCGCAGACATACGGCCTGCCGCGCGCGCTCACGAAGGGCGGCATCAAGAGCTACGGCTTCCACGGCCTGTCCTACGACTACGTCACCCGCACCCTGCCCAAGGTCATCGGGGAAAAAGCCAAGGGCGGGATCGTCATCGCCCACCTGGGCAATGGAGGCTCGATGGCCGCCGTGCGCAACGGCACGGGCGTGGCCACGACAATGGGCTTCTCCACCCTCAACGGGCTGCTCATGGGAACCCGGTGCGGCTCCATCGACCCCGGCGTCCTGCTCTACCTGATCGACCAAAAAGGCATGGACTACAAGTCGCTCACCCAGTTGCTCTATAAAGAGTCGGGTCTGCTGGGCGTCTCAGGGATCAGCCAGGACATGCGCGACCTGCTGGAATCGGACGCGCCCGAGGCCCGCGAGGCGGTCGATCTTTTCTGCTACCGGATCGCACGCGAACTCGGTTCGCTCGCGGCCGCGGCCGGCGGACTGGATGCACTGGTCTTCACCGGCGGTATCGGTGAAAACGCCGTCGCCATCCGCGAGCGCGTCTGCGCCCTCTCGGCCTGGCTGGGCATCGACATCGATCCTGCCGCCAACGGTGAAAGCAAACTGCGCATCGACAGCCCGAAGAGCCGCGTTGCCGTCGCCATCGTGCCCACCAACGAAGAAGGCATGATCGCCCGCTACACAGCCGAAGTTTTGAAGCTGTAAACATCTTTCACGGAGAAATCATGGGTTACAAAGTCCCCATCGGCATTTCGAACAAACACCTGCATTTGTCCGAACAAGACCTGGCAAAGCTGTTCGGCGAGGAATACAAACTCTCGCCGTACAAAACCCTCATACAGCCGGGCCAATATGCCGCGAACGAACAAGTCGACATCCACGGTCCCAAGGGCTCATTCAAAAACATCCGCATCATTGGGCCGACCCGTCCGCAGACGCAGGTTGAAGTTTCCCTGACGGACGCGCGTGCGCTTGGCATCGAACCCCCTGTGCGCGAATCCGGGAAGCTGGAAGGCTCTCCCGGCGTCAAGCTCGTCGGCCCCAAGGGTGAGGTCGAACTGAAATCCGGCGCAATCGTGGCGCTGCGCCACATTCATCTCTCGCCGGAACAGGCCAGGGAAGCGGGGCTTCAGGATAAAGACCTCGTCGACGTCAAGACCAGCGGCAAAAGGCCGCTGATTTTTGAAGACGTGCTCATTCGTTCGGGCGAAGGCCACTTCCGCGAGTTCCACATCGACACCGACGAAGCCAACGCGGCAGGCATCGCCAACAACGACGAAGCGGAAATCATCAGAAAGAAAAACTGAGCCCGCCAAAGCCTTCTCTCCCCTCCCCCGATCTAGGCAGATTGCGGAAGAGGGGGCTGGGGAGAGGATGCGTTTTCCGTCTTCATCAACGTTTGTTACGCGACGGTTTGGGTTTGGGTTTTGCCTGCGGGCTTGTCTGCGGTTTTGTTTGAGGTTTTGCCTGTGCCTGTGTCTGCGGTTTTGTTTGCGGGCTTGGGCTTATTTGCGGTTTTGCTTGCGGCATCCCCGACCAAACCCACTCAATCAGCGCATCCTGCGCCTTTTTTGAAGAACTGGCTTCGGGGTGATTAATCATCATCACCACGGCATGGCGATGCCCGCTCTGATCGAGCACATAGCCCGCCATGGCTCTCACATCGTTGATCGTGCCTGTTTTCAGATGCGCCTGCCCGTTTGCCGGGCTGCCATCCAGACGGCGGCGCGCCGTGCCGTCGCGTCCGGCAACAGGCAACGAAGCGATGAAATCCGGCATCCACGGGCGTTGCCAGGCTCTAATCAACAAAGTTCCGAGACTATCCGCGCGGATACGAGCATCGCGGGACAACCCGGAACCATTGTCGACCTCCAGCCCGGAAACATCGATGTCCGCCCAAGCCAGGCGCTTGCGCGCGGCTATGGCCCCGGCAGCCACCATGTCGGCACCTGAATCAGCAAACGCCTCCGCATTGGCACTGGCATCGGCACGCCCCACCTGAGCCAATATTTGCCGGGCAATGACGTTGCTCGACCATTTATTCATGGTGCGCACGATCTCGCCCAGCGGAACGGACTCGTCAGAAATCAGGGGCTGCGCATTGGCGGGCGTAACACCGTTTTTCACTCGCCCGCGTACCGTACCGCCCAATTCCCACCATAAAGCCCGCACCATCGCCACACCGTAATCGGACGGCGCAAGCGGTGACGTAGCCCATATGCGCGGCCCGCAACTGGCAGGCAGGCTGCCCGTGAGCGTCAGGCGGCCGTTCTGCCCGATTTGCGCGTCGAGATCACGATACCAGGGGTCACAGCTCTTGGCGGAAGTCACAATCTTATTGTCGATTTCCACCCCCGCCAGCGGCGGCTCCGCGACCAGATTGACGGCATCCTGCGGGCGGGAGCCGGGGAAAAGCGCCAGTTCCTGCGTATTGAAATGGATCAGCAGCCCGTCACCACCGCTGTTGTATGGGCGCAGCCCCTTCCCGTCGAAGGCGAAAGGATCGTGCGCGGGCAACGCCAATGCCGAATGATCGAGCACGATGTCACCCGAAATCGTGGAAAATCCCAGACTGCGCAGCCGCCGGAACATCCGCCAGAGGCGCTCATATGTCAGCACCGGGTCGCCATCGCCTACCAGGTAAACATTGCCCACCAGGACGCCATCCTCCCGGAGGGCGCCAGTAGTTGCGATGCGGGTCGTCCAGGTTCGCTCCGGCCCGAGCGCCTCCAGCGCGGCAAAGGTCGTGACAACCTTCATCACCGAGGCCGGATTCATCGGACGCTCGGCATTAAACGCCAACACGGGTTGTTCCGCATCCACCGGCTGAACCCATATAGCCACCGCCTCCGCCGGGATACGGGCATTTTCAAGCGCTGCGACCACGGCAGGCGGTAAACTCTCCACCGGGCTCTCCACCGGGGAGGCTTCCGCTGCCGGAGCCAAAATGAAGAGAGCGAAGGTCAGTACGCCCAACACAAAACCGGATGCAAAAGAGGAACGATGCAACCTGGATGACACATGCATGAACGATGACGGCAGCAATGTGAGAAACATCGCACTAAAACCTGTCAACATCACCATTGATTGCTCCTGACAAAGAGTGAAATGAGCGGATTTGGGTATTACGACCGTACCGTTGCGGAACTCATGAAGGAAATCGCCCTTTGCTGCATCCTGCTCGAACTGGACTGGACGGACGCGGCACAGGTGCGAACGCTGGTCGATGAGTCCCTGAACTGCACATCCGAACAGCACTTGGCCATGCTACATGCCTCGGATAAGCGGACAAAGAACCGGGGCAAATTGTATGCGCTTCTCTCCTTGCTTCTCGACATCGAGCGGCAGAGCGCCCTGACCGGAGCGCAAATTACATGCCCCGGTTCCAGGCTCTGGCAGGCATTGGACCGAGCCTTCACCGATGCCTACGACTGGCTCGGCGGCAACGGGCGCTCCAGCGCATAGAGCGACTCCAACGTCTCCCTGGCACGCACAAGATGAACCGCCTGCCCATCGATCAGCACTTCTGCCGCGCGGGGACGGGAGTTGTAGTTGGAACTCATGCTCATCCCGTAGGCACCCGCCGACAGCAGCGCGAGCAAATCCCCTTCTTCCACGGCCAGATCGCGGTCGCGCGCGAGGAAGTCCCCGCTCTCGCAAATCGGCCCGACGACGTCGACAGTCCGTTTCGGCACATCACGTGTGGCAATTTCCACCACCTCATGCCAGCTATCGTAAAGCGACGGGCGAAGCAGATCATTCATTGCCGCGTCGACAATGGCAAAACTCTTTTCCTCACCCGGCTTCAAGTACTCGACCCGCGTCAGCAGCAGGCCGGCATTCCCGATGAGCGAGCGCCCCGGCTCGAAACACAACTCTTCCGGCCTGCCTTCAAAGAGTTCCAGTAACGGCGCAAGCCAGTCATCTACCGTGGGAGGCGTTTCGTCTCCGTAGCGAATCCCCAACCCGCCGCCAAGGTCGATATGTTCCAGGTGGATACCATCCTGCGCGAGTTGTCCGACGAGATCGAGCACCCGGCGCGCGGCTTCCACCATCGGCGCGGAATCGAGCAATTGCGAACCGATGTGGCAGGCAATGCCACAGACTCGCAGATGGGGCAAAACCGCCGCACGCCGATAGAGCATCGGTGCCTCATTGAACGCCACGCCGAACTTGTTGTTCTTCAACCCCGTCGAAATATAGGAATGCGTTTTCGGATCAATATCGGGATTCACCCGTAGCGCGACGGGAGCCACCCTGCCCATCTGTGCTGCGATTTCGTTCAACCGTTCAAGCTCAGAAGCGGATTCCACGTTGAAACAGCGAATTCCCGCCTCCAGCGCCTGACGCATTTCCGCGCGGCTTTTGCCCACGCCCGAGAACATCACGCGATCCGCGCGTCCCCCGGCAGCCAGCACCCGCGCCAGTTCCCCGCCCGAAACAATATCGAACCCGGCTCCAAGCCGCGCGAACACCGAGAGCACGCCAAGATTGGAATTCGCCTTGAGCGCGAAACACACCGACGCCGGCCGCGTCCCGATTGCGCGCCGGTACGCATCGAAAGCGGCCGTAAGCGCCGCGCGAGAATACACATACACCGGCGTACCAAAACGCCCGGCGACCTCGGCCAAGGCAACCTGCTCGATCAACAACCCGCGTGAGCTGCGGGCAAGCGTCGGCATGGGAAAAGAGAATTCCTTACTCATTTTTATTCGGGGTCATTGGAAGAAGGTGGAT
Organism: Azoarcus sp.; assembly: GCA_031274995.1. Lineage (GTDB taxonomy): Bacteria > Pseudomonadota > Gammaproteobacteria > Burkholderiales > Rhodocyclaceae > WRNU01. Next base: position 81,256 of record JAISPJ010000015.1, on the reverse strand, counting down.
CAACGGGAGTTTCCCCGACAGAAGAAACACCAACGGGTACCGGATCGGCAGGCGGCAAATAAAGAGGCCCCTTGATGCCACAGGCGGACAGGAGCAAAGCACATACCGCTGCGACCATCAATGCACGCATGAATGGTTTCTCCGATAAAGCTTGGATATTAGCAAACAAGACACCAGAAGGGCGCGGCGCTAGAATGCGCCACGCTCCGCCGCCATTTTTTGTCTGCTGGCCAATGGCAAAATTCAACGGCAGTATCCAGTCACCACCCGGAGGCTCCCATGTCCGCCACGTCTTCCACTGCCACGCCCGCGCTAAAAGCCGAAATCCTTGCCGAAGCCCTGCCCTACATCCGCCGCTTTTCCAACAAGACCATCGTCATCAAGTATGGCGGAAACGCAATGACCGATCCGCGTCTCAAGGATTGCTTCGCCCGCGATGTCGTTCTCCTCAAACTCGTCGGCCTCAACCCGGTGGTAGTGCACGGTGGCGGGCCGCAGATCGAGAACCTGCTCACGCGGGTCGGCAAAAAAGGCGAATTCGTGCAAGGGTTGCGCGTAACCGATGCCGAGACGATGGATGTCGTCGAAATGGTGCTCGGTGGCCAGGTCAACAAAGAAATCGTCAATCTCATCAACCAGAACGGCGGCAAGGCCATCGGCCTGACCGGCAAGGACGCGAACTTCATCCGTGCCCGAAAATTGCTGATCCAGAAGAAAGATGCGCCACAGGGCGACGTAATCGACATTGGCCAGGTCGGCGAGATCTCCCAGATCGACCCCAGCCCGATTACGCTGCTCCATCAGGCCGATTTCATCCCGGTCATCGCGCCTATCGGGGTCGGCGAGGCGGGCGAGACATACAACATCAATGCCGACGTTGTGGCGGGCAAACTTGCCGAAGTGCTCAAAGCCGAAAAACTGATGCTCCTTACCAACACCCCTGGCGTGCTCAGCAAGGCAGGCCAACTCCTCACGGGCATCACCCCGCTTGAGATCGAAGAAATGGTGGATGACGGCACGCTCTCCGGCGGCATGCTGCCCAAGATTTCTTCCGCGCTCGACGCCGCGCGCAGCGGAGTGAAGTCGGTGCACATCATCGACGGGCGGGTGGAACACTGTCTGTTGCTGGAAATCCTCACCGATCACGGGGTCGGGACGATGATAAAGAGCAGTTGAAGGGAAATACCGCTCAAGCCAGCTTACCTTCCACGAACGCCACCAGCGTTTCCACACTAGCAAAGGTTGTGCCGTCGATTTCGTCGTCACCGATGATGAAGCCGAAACGTTCTTCGAGGAGGTTCAGCACGCCCACCGCTGCCATTGAGTCCAGCTCGGGCAGTGCGCCCAAGAGCGGCGTGCCGGGCTGAAATAACAGCGCACGCCCTTCAAGACCCAATGCTTCGTCAATGATTGCCAGCACTTCCCGACCAATATCCGCCAATTTGAAATCCATCAATTTCCGACTCCGATCTCCCCGCTCACAAAGGGGGTACCCATCTGTGAGGGTGCCGTTATTATAGGCAGTCTTTTTCCAGGCTCAACATCGCGCCCCGGCCAAGGGGCGGCCAAAATATCAAATCGGCAGATAACGTAGCGTGCCTTCCCCGATGCCCGTGACTCTTCTTCATCACCTGATTCGCTCTTCCGCTGCCCGCACACCGGATGCCGTCGCCTTGAGAGCACGGTATATTTCTTTGAATTATCAAAAGCTTAGTAGTGCCGTCGATGCTTTTGCGGGCGGGCTTGTTCACTTGGGGCTTGCCCGGAACGAGCGGGTTGCGGTCTGGCTCGACAAGCGATTCGAGACCGTCATCGCCTGTTTTGGCGCTGCGGCGGCAGGCGGCGCGTTCGTGCCAGCCAATCCGGCGCTCAAGCCCGCGCAGGTCAGCCATATCCTGCGCGACAGCGGCGCATGCGTCCTCGTCACCAGTCCAGAACGTTTTGCCGGGCTTGCGGATACGCTCGCCACGTGTCCCGGCCTGCGCCATCTGGTTCTGACCGGCGCATCGGGAGCCGAACCAACCGCTCAGGCGTTTACCACGCATGGATGGGACGAGATGCTGGCATTGGCCCCGGAAGTTCCCGGCCATCGCGTCATCGACGCCGACATGACCGCGATTCTCTACACTTCGGGCAGCACGGGACTTCCCAAGGGCGTGGTGCTGTCCCACCGCAATATGGTTGCCGGAGCACAAAGCGTCGCCCACTACCTCGAAAACCGCTCTGACGATGTGCTGCTCGCGGCACTGCCACTGTCGTTCGACGCCGGTTTCTCGCAACTGACCACGGCCTTTGCCGTAGGCGCATGCGTGGTGCTGCTCAATTACCTGCTGCCGCGCGACGTGCTGAAAGCGGTGGAAAGCGAGCGCGTGACAGGCCTGACCGCCGTGCCGCCGCTCTGGATACAACTCGCGCAACTCAAGTGGCCTGCGGGCACCGATGAATATCTGCGCTATTTCGCCAACACCGGCGGACATATGCCGCGCGCCACGCTGGATCGTCTGCGCGCCCTGCTGCCTTCAGCCCGGCCCTACCTGATGTATGGCCTCACCGAAGCCTTCCGCGCAACCTACCTGCCGCCCGAAGAAATCGACCGCCGCCCCGGTTCCATCGGCAAGGCGGTCCCCGATGCCGAAGTGCTCGTGTTGCGCGAGGACGGTAACCAATGCGCACCCAATGAGCCGGGCGAACTGGTGCAGCGCGGAGCAATGGTCGGCCTCGGATACTGGAACGATCCCGAAAAAACCGCCGAACGCTACAAACCCCTGCCCCTGGACGCCGGCGTCCGCGCGGCAGGGCTGATGAGGCCGGAAATCGCGGTTTTTTCCGGCGATACCGTGCGGCGCGACGAGGACGGCTTCCTGTATTTCATTGGGCGCCGCGATGAAATGATCAAAACGTCGGGATACCGGGTCAGTCCCACCGAAATAGAAGAAATCCTCCACGCAACCGGGTTGATCGGGGAATGCGCCGCTTTCGGCCTGCCTCACGACACACTGGGGCAAAGCATCGCCGTGGCCGTCACCCCCGCCCCCGGCTGCACAATCAAGCCGGAAACGCTCGTGGCGCGGCTCTCGGATGAGTGCCGACACCATTTGCCGTCCTATATGGTCCCGGCCCGGATCGAGGTATTGCAAGAAGCATTACCGCGTAATCCTAACGGTAAAATTGATCGCGCAAGATTATTCCGCAAGCTGTGCGAAATAGCCGGAAAAGCCCCGGGAGTTCGCGTAGAGTAAGCGAAAACGTGCCGAGAGCCTTATTCTCCGGCATTCGTAGCGAGGATAAAGCAGGACAAGCGTTTATGAAGCGGAAGCCCCTCTTCAGCCGCTTCACGGGACCTCGTCGTTCATGGCGAGATGAGAGAGACCAGCATGTATGGCGCTACAGGCTTTACTGAACCGTTTCGGAGAGTCGCCCCGTCGAAATGGCGAAGCGACCCGAAACCGGCAAAATGGCGTTTCAGTCCAAGTCTGCAAACCAGATAGAACACACAACAGGACTCGTCCGGGATCATGAACTCGATCGCTCCGCTGCATGCCCCAATGAAACTGTTCCCCGTCGTCAATGGCGAATTGATTGTTGGCGGGCTTCCCCTGAAACAATTGGTCGCACGTGCCGGGCGCACGCCGTTCTACGTATATGACCGCAACTTGCTGACGCGCCGCGTCGAAGAACTGCGCGCCGCGCTGCCTACCCGGCTGAAGTTGCATTACGCCATCAAGGCCAACCCGATGCCCGCCTTGGTCGCGCACATGGCAGCACAGATCGATGGTTGTGACGTGGCTTCCGCCGGAGAACTGAAAGTGGCGCTCGATTCCGGCGTTGCGCCGCGTAACATCAGCTTTGCCGGCCCCGGTAAAAACGATACCGAACTCTTTCAGGCCGTCGCCGCCGGCGTTCTGGTCATCATCGAATCTTTCCGCGAAGTCCCTCTCCTGGCGGCTGCCTCGAAAGCACTGGGTTTGCCCGCACGGGTGGCGGTGCGCATCAACCCGGATTTTGAACTCAAATCCGCAGGCATGAAGATGGGGGGAGGGCCGAAGCCCTTCGGCGTCGATGCCGCCAGAACGCCCGAACTGCTGAAAACCATCGGGGAAGCCGGGCTCGCGTTCGAGGGGTTCCATCTCTTTGCCGGCTCACAGAATCTCCGGGCCGGCGCCATTGCCGAAGCATTGCGCAAGAGCTACGGCCTCGTCACGGAACTGACCGCCGACGCGCCCGCGCCGATCAAGGTCATCAACCTCGGAGGCGGTTTCGGCATCCCGTATTTCCCTGGCGAACAAAGCCTTGACCTGACTCCGATCGGAACCACGCTCACCGGCATCGTTGAAGAAGCCGCGAAAACATTCCCTCAAGCCGAAGTCATCATTGAGCTTGGCCGTTATCTGGTCGGCGAGGCCGGCCTGTACGTGTGCCGCGTCATCGACCGCAAAGTCTCGGGCGGCGAACTCTTCCTGATCGTCGACGGCGGCATGCACCACCACCTTGCCGCTTCCGGCAATTTCGGGCAGGTACTGCGCAAGAACTACCCTGTCGCCGTCGGCAGCCGCATGCACGCGATCAAGGCCGAATCCGTCACCATCGTCGGCCCGCTCTGCACACCGCTCGATATTCTGGCCGAACGCATGGTCCTGCCACGCGCCGAACCGGGCGACCTGATCGTGATATTCCAGTCAGGAGCCTACGGCGCAAGCGCAAGCCCGCACGCATTCCTCGGTCATCCGCCACCGCTGGAAGTGCTTGTCTGAGGGGGCGCCGGGCTTCATAATCCCCCGCATGAAACTCCGCATCTTCGCTGTCTTGGCCGTGATCGCCTTCATCGTCGCCGGCGCCTTCGTCTATAACGAAAAACCTCTCGCTCCCGAAGTGAGCTTCACAACCTTGCAGGGCGAACGGCTCGACACTGCGGCGTTACGCGGCAAGGTAGTGCTGGTCAATTTCTGGGCCACGACCTGCTCGACCTGCGTCGCGGAAATGCCCGACCTGGCAAAGACTTACGAGAAATTCGCCACACATGGGCTGGAAATCATCGCCGTGGCGATGGATTACGACCCGGAGACGCAGGTACGCGCCTATGCCGACAAAGCCGCGTTGCCGTTCAAGGTGGCGCTGGATCCCAATGGCAAGGTGGCTCTCGGTTTCGAGGGCGTGCGCATGACCCCGACGACTTTCCTCATCGACCGTCAGGGCCGCATCGTGCACAAATATCTGGGCGCACCGGATTTCGCCGCGCTGCATGCGCTGCTTGAAACACTGCTGGCAAAACCGGCCTGAACACGGTTTGCGTCCGGATTGCTTCGCTTCGCCCGCAATGACGGAAGGCCGCGTTGCAAGCCAGAGTGTTTTTTTGTTTGATCCCGTACAGCATGAAACGGAGAGGATTTCTAGTTGTTTTTCGTCAATTCCTCGCCGGGAATCTGCTCCAGGACGCTCGGCTGGATGATGTCGCGCAAACGCTCCTTTCCCACGAAGATTTCAGGAGTACCGAAAGGGCGCGGGCCAATTTCATAAGTGGCGAAGCGAAATATCAGCCCGCCTTCCGCAATGCGCCAATTCCTGTTCAGGCGAAAAGCATACGACGGGTTGGCAAGATGTACCTTGATGGCCCTGTCGGGAAACTTCAGATCCGTCTTCAACCATGCGCGAAAAGCCGTCAGTTGGAGGTCTTCAAGAGCCTTTTCCTGTCCGGGCAAAATGAGATCGTCGAATGTCAAAACCCTTCGCGCCCGGGTATCGATCACGATGAAACTGGTCGTCGGGCCTGGCGGATGGGTATCGTATCGCTGGCTCAGTTCATGCTCGAACGTGAATTGCAGATACGAACCGAAAATATCCGGCCAAGGCAATCCCGCCGGGGAAATGGGCCTTTTTTCATGGCCAGCCAGTTTCGCGGTAAATTCAATCAGGGGGGGCTTTTCCACACTGCCACGCGCGCCGCCTCTTTGCACCAAGTTCAGCAATTTGTCTTTGTAGAGAGCTTCGCTGCCTTCACGGACTGGTTTTTCATCCAGGCGATCAGCAAACATCGGCAGGATGATGAATTGGGCAATCAGTTGATTCAACCAAGGAACCTTTTTATAACGCGGATACATCAACCGCGCACGGGAACAGTATCTGTCGTCCACCACCCATTCCCCTTGCATGGTGCGCCCCTTGGGGCATGAACCAACCGTCAGGGTTCTGAATGTCGGTCGTGTCAAATCATCTGTGATGACTATTCTTCTTTCCACGCGAACATCTTCCGCCGCACAGGCTGTTCCGGGGAAAAGCGTCAGGCAGGCCAGTGCCATGAGCGCAGTCAAACCCGGACAGGGACGGAAAAAAGATAATCGTTTCACTCAGGTTTCCAGTCCGGGGGAGATGAACGCCGCACCAAGGTTTCCAGCGAAGCGCGCAGAGGGGCATCCGCCGACAGGGTCGCGGCAAAGGTTTCGATTTGCGCGCGCGCGGCACTTGAGAGGACTCTTGCTCTTGGCTTCTGTTCTGACCGCGCGGGAGAAGACTCGGGCAATCCTACCTTGATCTGGATACTCTGCAAGGAATAACCGGCGCGCGCAAAATGATCGAGCAAAGAGGGAATCATCTGCTTGAGCCGTACCGCAACCGCGCTGCCGAAGGCGCTGATCGTCAGCACATTTTCTTTCAGATTGGCGACGCGGCAGGCATTGGCGCACTGCGCCGGAAGAGCGGGCATGAGCACATGCTGCAACCGCGCGAGGCGGGCGGCGTGATCCTGCAAGCGGGCGAGCGGCGTATCGCTTCCAAGGTAACGATGCAACAGTGTACTCATCCGGCAGGCGCTCCCGGCGGGATAGCTTCAACATGATAGACTATATATTTTCCCGTATTGTCCGATCTCATTCCATGCTTACCGGTCTGCTCAAAAAAGTCTTTGGCTCACGCAATGATCGCCTGATCCGTCGCTATTCCCGAGTCGTAGCGCGTATCAATGAACTCGAATCCGCGATCTCGGCCCTCTCCAACGAGGCGCTTGCCGCAAAAACCGCCGAATTCAGGCAACGCCTCGCGCAAGGCGAAGAACTCGATGCCCTGTTGCCGGAAGCGTTCGCCGTGGTGAGGGAAGCGGGCAAACGGGCGCTCGACCTGCGACATTTCGATGTCCAGTTGATCGGTGGTATGGTACTCCATGCGGGCAAGATTTCGGAAATGCGCACCGGCGAAGGCAAGACCCTGGTCGCCACGCTGGCAGCCTACCTCAATGCCTTGTCCGGCAAAGGTGTGCACATTGTCACCGTCAACGACTATCTCGCCAGCCGCGACGCGGAATGGATGGGGCAAATCTACGGGTTCCTCGGCCTGACGACAGGCTGCAATCTGGCGCGCCTGAGCCATGCCGAAAAGCAAAAAGCCTACGCGGCAGATATCACCTACGGCACAAACAACGAATTCGGTTTCGATTACCTGCGCGACAACATGATCTATTCGGCAGCCGACCGGGTACAGCGCGGGCAGCACTACGCCATCGTCGACGAAGTGGACTCCATCCTCATCGACGAAGCGCGCACGCCGCTCATCATCTCCGGCCAGGCCGAGGATCACACCGACCTGTACGTGAAGATGAATGAAATCGCCCCGCTTCTCACGCGCCAGGAAGGCGAAGGCGAAAACGTGACCGTACCCGGCGATTACACCGTCGACCTCAAGGCCCATCAGGTATTGCTCACCGAACAGGGGCACGACGCCGCCGAAGGGCTGCTGGTCAAAATGGGGATACTGCCCGCCGGAGCGGGGCTTTACGATCCGGCCAACATCCTGCTCGTGCATCACCTGTACGCCGCATTGCGCGCCCATGTGCTGTTTCACAAAGATCAGCACTACGTGGTGCAGAACGACGAAATCGTCATCGTCGACGAATTCACGGGCCGCCTGATGACAGGACGGCGCTGGTCGGAAGGGCTGCATCAGGCAGTCGAAGCCAAGGAAGGCGTCCGGGTACAGTCCGAGAACCAGACGCTGGCCTCCATCACTTTCCAGAACTATTTCCGCATGTATGGAAAGCTCGCGGGCATGACCGGCACTGCCGACACCGAAGCCTACGAATTTCATTCGATCTACGGGCTGGAAACAGTCGTGGTTCCCACCAACCGCCCCTCGAAGCGCTCGGACGCCAACGACAAGGTCTACCGCACCGCAAACGAAAAATGGAAGGCCGTCATTGACGACATCCGTGACTGCGTCGGGCGTGGGCAGCCGGTGCTGGTGGGCACGACCTCCATTGAAAACAATGAATTTCTCTCTGGCCTGCTGAAGAAAGCAGGCGTCCGGCACGAGGTGCTCAACGCCAAGCAACATGAACGCGAAGCCGAAATCATCGCGCAGGCCGGCTTGCCGGGCCAGGTAACGATTGCCACCAACATGGCGGGCCGGGGAACGGACATCGTGCTGGGTGGCAACATCGACAAGAAACTGATTGCGGTTCGCACGGGCAATCACCCGGAGCACGAAAAAGAAGCAACGCTTGCGGCCATGCGCGCCGAATGGCAAATCATCCACGACAAGGTCGTCGCGGCAGGAGGAGTGCACATCATCGGAACCGAGCGCCACGAATCGCGCCGCATCGACAACCAATTGCGCGGGCGTTCAGGGCGGCAGGGCGACCCCGGAACGAGCCGTTTTTACCTGTCGCTGGAAGACCCCCTGCTGAAAATCTTCGCGGGGGAACGCCTGAACGCTATCATGGTGCGGTTGAAAATGCCCGAGGGCGAAGCCATCGAGCACGCGATGGTGACCCGTTCTCTCGAATCGGCCCAACGCAAGGTGGAACAACGCAACTTCGACATCCGCAAGCAACTGCTCGAATATGACGACGTTGCCAACGACCAGCGCAAAGTCATCTACAAGAACCGCAACGAACTGCTCGAAAGCGAGGATGTGTCCGACACCGTACGCGGCATGAGGCACGAAGTGCTGAGCAATCTTTTCCGCATGTACGTCCCGAAAGAAAGCGTCGAAGAACAATGGGACATTCCCGCGCTCGAACGGGCACTGGCAGCAGATTTACTGCTGCCGGTACCCGTTGGGGAATGGATCAGGGCCGAACCCGCCATCGACGACACCGCCATTCTCGTGCGCATCATTAACGCCGCCGAGGCTGCTTACGAACAGAAAATCGCCACAGTCGATCCGGTGGCCTGGCACCAGTTTGAACGCAACGTCACCCTCAACAGCCTCGACAATCTTTGGCGCGAGCATCTGGCCGCGCTCGACCTGCTGCGCCAGGGCATCCACTTGCGCGGCTACGCGCAGAAAAATCCCAAGCAGGAATACAAACGCGAGGCGTTCCAGCTTTTCGGCAACCTGATCGACGCCTGGAGCCAGGAAACCACTCGCGTTCTCCTCACCGTCCAGATCCGTACCGAAGCCGCCGAGGAACAGTTGGCCACCGTCGAAGCCCCATCCCAGGCTGCAAACATCCGCTACCAACACGCGGACTATGAAGACGCCCTTGCCTCTGCCGGAACATCCAGGCCGCGATCACCGGCGGTTGCCAGCCCGAAAGTCGGGCGCAATGACCCATGTCCCTGCGGTTCGGGCAAAAAATACAAACACTGTCACGGCAAACTGAACTGACTGATTCGAGGCTCGATCATGGCCGTCAATTTGCAGACACCCAACCCCACTGCCCTGCTTCCCGTACCCGGCGTGCGACTCGGCGTAACGCAAGCGGGTATCCGCAAGGCTGGTCGGCACGACCTCACGGTCATCGAACTGGCCCCCGGCAGCCGGGTGGCGGGCGTTTTCACCCAAAACCGCTTCTGCGCCGCGCCGGTCACGGTATGCCGGGAACACCTGCCGGGCGGAAACATCCGCGCACTGGTCATCAACACCGGCAACGCCAATGCCGGAACCGGCAAACAAGGACTGGACAGCGCCCGCACCACCTGCAGGGCGCTGGCGGAAATCCTCGCCATCGACGCTTGCCAGGTGCTGCCGTTTTCCACCGGAGTCATCCTCGAACCGCTGCCGACAGAACGTCTGCTCACAGGGCTGCCGTGCGCGGTAGCGGACTTGCGGACGGACTCATGGTTCGATGCCGCGCACGCGATCATGACCACCGACACGCTCGCCAAGGCTGTCTCGGAACAGATCGCCCTCAACGGCAAAACCATCACTGTCACCGGCATGTCCAAAGGCGCCGGCATGATCCGCCCGAACATGGCGACCATGCTCGGATTCATCGCCTGCGACGCAGCGGTCAGCCAATCCCTGCTCGAATCCATCACCCGTGAAGCGGCGGATGCCTCGTTCAACAGTATTACTGTCGACGGCGACACCTCGACCAACGATTCCTTCATCGCCATCGCCACCGGGCAGGCCGGCAACGCTGAAATCACGGACGCCTTCAGCGATGAAGCCCGCACGCTCGCCCACACCATCACTTCAGTCGCCATCCGGCTGGCTCAGTCCATCATCCGCGACGGCGAAGGCGCGACAAAATTCATGAGCATCGTGGTCGAAGGCGGTGCAGGCCGCGAGGAGTCCCGCCGGGTCGCCTATGCCATAGCACACTCGCCGCTCGTCAAGACTGCCTTCTTCGCTTCCGACCCCAATCTTGGCCGTATCCTTGCCGCAATAGGCTACGCAGGCATCGACGATCTCGACGTGGAACGCCTGCGGGTCTGGCTCGGCAACCCGGAAGAAGAAACTCTCGTCGCCGAACGCGGAGGCCGCGCGGCGGGCTACGCCGAAGAAACCGGAGCGCGCATAATGAAACATGCCGAACTTACCGTGCGTGTCGATCTTGCGCGCGGACAGGCAAAATCTACGGTATGGACCTGCGATTTTTCCTACGACTATGTAAAAATCAACGCCGACTACCGCTCGTGAACCGTTGATTCGTTTCCAATCCATTCATGAAAACATGAACACAAAATATTTTTTCCTCTCCGCGGTTTTCGCGCAAATCCTCGTTGCCGTAATCGGCACCGTTCTCGGTATATCAGAACTCTGGTTCTGGCTGGCTATCCCACTGGGGGTCATCCTTGCGTACATCCTCTTGGGAGAACTCACCAATCAGCGGGATCTTTCAAACGAGAACTTCGGCGACTCGTGCTACTACCTCGGCTTTATCGCCACGATCGTTTCGCTTGCCGCCTGTTTGTTCGACATGCAGGATTCTTCCATGCAATTGTCCGTCATCGCGCAGAGATTCGGATCGGCCCTGGCTTATATTGTCCTCGGCCTCGTTGCCCGGCTCTACTACGTCGGCTTCAAGCCCAACCTCGTGGATGCAATGGATACCGCCGAAGAAAACGCCATCAGCGCCACGCGCAAGCTGTACCGGCAACTGAACGAGGCGCTGGCAAATATGCAGAATTTCAGCACCCAGATTGGAAGCGTCTCCCGCGAAGCAATCACGCAAATTTCCAGCAGTGCCACAGAGGTCTCCTCCAACATCACAAACATGGCGGAGAAATACATCAGGGAGATTACCAATTCTCTCACCGGGCTTGCGCAATCGCACAAGGAAATGACCACCAGTTCCATCACCAACATCGAAAAAGCCAGCGAGAAATTGGTTGGCTCCGTGGACAACTACACGGAAGCGGTCGAAAAACGCTTGCGGGAAGGCATCAAGCTTCCCGACGACTATTTCGCCAATACACTCGAAAAGCCGATGAACACCCTTGGCAGCAGCATCGAGCAAACAGCGCAAAACCTGATGTCCCTGACCGAAAAAGTAACCTCCTCTCTCAGCAACCTCCCCCCTGCCTTGGCCGAAGTACGCGAACGCTCCACCGAAATCGGGGGAACACTGGGCCATATCATCGAACTGGCCAAGGAACAGGAAAACATCCTTGCCAATTCCAAGGGGCAGGTTGAAACGATGGAGGCCATTGCCCAATCCCTGAATTCCGCACAGGACAACATCGATCAGGTGTCGGCCGCGGTTGTAACCCAGACCGAGGTATTGAGCAAATACGTGCAAGTCAGCCAGCAGCAGCAGAACACGATCATCGCCTCGATCAAGGCTCAGGGAGAGTCGTTGAACAAACATATCTCCGTCAGCAGCAAGCAATACACTGACATGTCGGAGGCGGTGACATCCCAGGCGCAGGAAATGTCCCGCTACGTCGTCGCCAGCCAGCAACAGCAGTCCGAAATGACAGAGGCAATCAAGACTCAGGGAGCAGCCCTGGCCGAACAGATTGAAACCAACCACAAGCAATTCACCGACACGTCGGCCATGATGTTGGTCCAAGGCGAAGCGCTGGCTCAAAACATCGAACAACAGACACGGCTTTCATCCGCAGTCTCCGTCCAGACGGAGACATTGGCACAGCAGATCGACATGTCCCGTAAACAGCAGGGCGATTTATCCGAAATGGCGATTGCCCAGACTCGGGCCCTGACCGAATCCATCGAAAACCATCGGCAACAGCAGTCGGAAGCAGCCACCGCATTCGCCAGCCAAACCGAGGCACTCATCAAGCACATCGACGCCAACAGCCAGAGTTATGCCGAGGTATCGGGCGCTGTCACCACCCAGGGCGAGGTACTGAGCAAGCACATCGAAAGCAGCCGGCAGCAACATGACGCGGTTCTGGCCGAAATTTCGGCCCAGAGCAGGACGCTGGTTCAAAATGTCGGGCAACAGGCCCAGACAATTGCCGCAGTCCAGGCTCAGGCCCAGGTTCTGGAACGCCAGAGTGACAACAACCGAAAGCAATACAATGAAATTTCATCCGCAGTCGTCTCTCACACCCAGGCGCTGACCCGTTACATCGAAACCAGCCAGAAACAACTGCTCGAAGCCTCTGCCGCAATCGTCGCGCAGAGCGAATCGCTTGCACAGCAGGTCGACACGAATCGTGAGCAATTCGCGGAACTATCCGCTGCGGTGCTCGCCCAAAGCAAACAGCAGACCGATCTGACGGACTCGGCTGCAACCCAGGCCCAGATGCTGATTCGATACATCGAGTCCAGCCAGAAACAAATGCTCGATGCCTCAGCGTCGGTCATGGCACAGGGCGAAACCCTCGAAAAACACGTCGACATGAGCCGCGAGCAATACGCCGAACTGTCGTCCCTGGTCGTCGCACAAGGGCGGGCATTGACCCAACAGATTGAAACCAGCCAGCAGCAACAGGAAGTACTTGCGCAATTCGTCGAAAGCAGCAAACGACAGCATGCAGAGGCATCGGCGGCAGTCATTGCGCAATCCGAAGCCCTGGTTCAGTACGTCGAAACCAGCCAGAAGCAGTACTCCGATATCTCCACCGTCATCGTCACCCAGACCGAGGCGCTGTCCCGGAACATCGAACTCTCCCGACAACAGCAGGCCGACGTTTCAACCGCTTTCGCCACACAGAACCAGGCGCTCAAGCAATTCGTCGAAGACAGCCACCACCAGTATGCCGACGTGTCGGGCGCCGTCGTCGCCCAAAGCCATGCCGCATCCCGGCAAATCGAGATCAATCAGGAACAGCACACTGAGACCCTGAGCGCAATCACCGCACAAAACGAGACCCTGCTCCAGTTCACAGAAACCAGCAAGAAACATTACGGCGAATTATCGCAAGCCCTCCTTGCCCAAGGGAAAGCATTGACCGAGAACATCGAAATCGTTCGCGAGCAGCATGACGAAATGTCGGCTTCGGCCAAATCCCAGTCCCAATTGTTGGAGCAACATGTCACTGACAGCCGCAAACAGCAAATTGAAATGTCTGCCGCAGTTGCCGCCCAAGGACAGGCGTTGTCCAGCCAGATCGAAAACAGCCAGAAGCAATATGGCGAAATTTCCGCCGCAACCGCTGCCCAAAACGAGGCCGCCGAGGCTGCCCGGAAGCAACAGGCCGAACTGTCCAACGCGATTCTCGCCCAAGGGCAGCTTTTGACCCAATACATTGACACAGCACAAAAACAAAGCCAGGACACGGAAGGCTTGCTCGCTGCCCAGGCTCAGGTGCTGGCCCGCCAGATCGATATCAGCCAGCAGCAGTTCGACAACCTGAATGCGCACCTCGAAGACGGCCAGAAACGGTATGCGGACATCTCGGAAGCAGTCATCGCCCAAGGCCAAACCCTGGCTCAACAAATCGAGAGCAACCGCAAGCAACAAGCCGACATCTCGGGTACGATCATGTCCCAGAACCGGGCATTGACGCAGCACATCGAAACCGGCCAGAAGCAATACGCCGAGATATCCACCGCAATGACCAAGCAGGGACAGTCGATCGAATCCGGCCGCGCCCGGCAGTCCGAAATGTCCACCGCAGTCATTGCGCAGGGCAAAGCCTTGACCCAACAACTCGAAATCACTCAGAAACAGTACAGCGATGTCTCGTCCGCAATCGTGGCGCAAAGCCATGCCATGAAACAGATCATCGAAGCCAGCCGCTTGCAGCAGGAAGAACAAAATCGTGACCTGGCACAGATCATCGAAACCACCCACTCGCAGCAAAACGAGATCTCATCCGCATTTCAGGCACAGCTCGCCCTGCTGTCCCAACAACAGGCCGGCCTCCAACAGTCGAACAAAGAACTCTCGATCATCAAGCAGGCGCTCCTGTCGATGCGTCGATATTTCTACGATCAGGCAAGCGGCACGGCTGACGAAAAATAATGTAAACAGGCAAACGATCCTTTTTGAACGGGTGACTGATGTATAGAGGCGGCGACAGCGTTTTCAGGCTTTCCCTGGTCGGGATCGCGTTTATTCTTATTTGTTTCCTGTTGATCGCGTTCAGCCGGATGTATACCGACGCAGACGTGGCACGCACGGAGGCGGTTGCCCGACTGAACCGGCTCCAGCAAGAAGGCGCCCTGCCCCTGACACAGCAGGTATTCGAATCCGCCCAGAAGGATCTTCAGGCCCAACTCGCGGAGATGGGCGCAAATCCCGACAAAATCATCCATGACCTGCTCGACAAGTCGAAGGTGGAAGCAGAACTCACCACCGAGAAGAAACGGGTACAGGAACTCGGCGCGCAACTGGCGGGATTAACCGAAGCAAAAAAAGTACTGACCCGGGCGAGCAGAACCCCTGTCCTGGACGGGGCAAGCGTAGAGGCGCTGGCTTCGGCGCTCGAACTGCGCGCACGCCTGGAACAGGAATTTCTGGTCATGTCCGATCAAAACGTGGCCAAACTCACCGACAGCGAGATTGCTTCCCGTGCGCTGGCAGCCGTCAACTTCAAACGAAATATTGAAACCCTGGTCGAAAGGGAACTCGGACTACCGCTCATACCAGGGCAGGAACCCGTGTGGGGACGATGGCTGCTGACCGATTCGAATCTGTTCAAATCGACGCTGAACGGATTAACCACAAGCGGCGCAGGGAACGGAAACACCCCGCGTATGGCAGGCAATGAGAACAACAACACCCTGCTCGCGCAAGTCAGCTTTTTGCGCGCCCGCCTGGAGACGCTCGGCGACAAAACCGCCCCGCCCTGCTGGTTCGATGACGACGGCAGGGTTCAATTCCTGCTCACCATTGAATTACTGCCGCGCACCAGCAACAACGTCACTGTCAAGTCCGCCTGGCCGCCCGCGCGTGAAACCAGCGCCATGGCCATACCCGGCATCAAGCAGCTATTGGCGACGCGCGGCCAGACTTACGCCAGTTTCAAAGATCGCGCCCGCAGCATCGCCCGGCACAGCGGCCAACAGTGCCGTTATTCCGTGCAAGTGATAGACAACCTGGGCAACGGTATGCGTTCCGAGGCGATCCACAAAGAACTTGAAACCTTCTTCCATCTGGTCAGCCTGCCGCACTAGAGCCAGTGCGGGCGGCAGATTGCCGCCCGCACTACGCATGGCTGTTTGTTTCACATACGATCTGTAACCAAACCAAAACCGCTCTAACGCTTGCCCTGGTTCAGTTCGTCGTTCGCCACGAGGATCAAATCCTGTCCCGAGTGTTGAACAACTGCGACAACAGCGGCGATGGGCGCTGCCATACCCTCTTCAACTTTCAACAACTCTTGCCCGCTGTTCGGCAGCAACGGCACGATCAGCAACGCAACGATGTTGATGATCTTGATTAGCGGATTGACCGCCGGGCCTGCCGTGTCCTTGTACGGGTCGCCAACGGTGTCGCCGGTAACCGCCGCCTTGTGCGCATCGGAACCTTTGCCGCCGAAGTTGCCGTCCTCGATGTATTTCTTGGCGTTATCCCAAGCGCCGCCGCCGGTAGTCATCGAGATTGCCACGAAAATCCCGGTAACGATGGTTCCCATCAGGAGGCCGCCGAGCGCTTTCGGGCCAAGCAACAGGCCGACGACCACCGGAACGAGTACCGGCAGCAGCGACGGCAGGATCATTTCCTTGATCGCCGCCTTGGTCAACATGTCGACCGCCGTACCGTATTCGGGCTTGGCCTTGCCTTCCATGATGCCGACGATTTCCTTGAACTGGCGGCGCACTTCAACCACCACCGCCCCGGCGGCACGACCAACCGCTTCCATTGCCATCGCGCCGAAGAGGTAGGGAATCAGTCCGCCGATGAAAAGGCCGATGATAACGTTGTGGTCGGAAAGATCGAAACTGACCTTCAAACCGATGCTCTCAAGCGCGTGCGTGTAATCGGCAAAGAGCACCAGCGCAGCCAGCCCGGCGGAGCCGATCGCATAGCCTTTGGTCACTGCCTTCGTCGTGTTGCCAACGGCATCGAGCGGATCGGTCACGGCGCGTACCGATTCCGGCAGTTCGCTCATTTCGGCAATGCCTCCGGCGTTGTCGGTGATCGGGCCGTAGGCGTCGAGCGCAACGATGATGCCGGTCATCGACAGCATGGAGGTTGCCGCAATGGCGATACCGAACAATCCGGCCAGTGCGTAGGCAGCATAGATCGACGCGCACACCGCCAGCACCGGCCAAGCCGTTGCTTTCATCGAAACGCCAAGCCCGGCGATGATGTTGGTGCCATGGCCGGTGGTCGAGGCTTCCGCAATGTGTTTGACAGGTTTGAATCCAGTGCCGGTGTAATACTCGGTGATCCAGACCAAGACGCCGGTCAGCACCAGACCGATGACGGCGGAACCGAAAAGTGCGTTGGAACTGATGAAACTGGTGACTTGCCCGTTGTTCAGCGTAATGCCGTCGCCGAACATGAAGACCGTCACCGGGTAGAAGCCGATCAGCGCCAACACCCCGGCAACCGCGAGGCCACGGTAGAGCGCGGACATGATCTTGCCGCCCTCGGAGGTTTTGACGAAAAAGGTGCCGATGATCGAAGCTATGATTGAAATCGCTCCCAATACCAGCGGATAGATGATGAGGCTGTCGGACGCGCCGGAACCCTTCAGCGCCAAGGCACCAAGCACCATCGTCGCAACGACCGTCACCGCGTAGGTTTCGAACAGGTCGGCGGCCATGCCGGCACAGTCACCCACATTGTCGCCAACGTTATCGGCGATCACCGCCGGGTTACGCGGATCGTCTTCGGGAATGCCGGCTTCGACTTTACCGACCAGATCGGCGCCGACATCAGCGCCTTTGGTGAAGATGCCGCCGCCCAACCGTGCGAAGATCGAAATCAGCGAACCGCCAAAAGCCAACCCGACCAACGGTTGCACGACATGGTGCAGATCGCCGCCGCCCACATCCATTGCCTTCAGCGCGGCGTAGTAACCGGCAACGCCGAGCAGGCCCAGGCCGACAACCAGCATCCCGGTGATCGCGCCGCCCTTGAAGGCGATATCGAGCGCAGCAGCGATGCCGTTACGCGCCGCTTCGGCGGTACGCACATTGGCGCGCACCGAAACGTTCATCCCGACGAACCCGGCCACGCCCGACAGCACGGCACCGATCAGAAAGCCAATGGCCGTCGGCCAGCCGATGGGGGTAAAGCCGATGATGAAAAACAGCACAACCCCGACAGCGCCGATCGTCATGTATTGCCGGTTCAGATACGCCTGTGCACCGGCCTGGATGGCGGCAGCGATTTCAAGCATCCGCTCATTACCGGCAGGTTTGGCAAGAACCGATCTGATGGTAAAGACGCCATAGAGAATGGCGACGATGGCGCACCCCAGCGCCAGAAGAAGTCCAGGTGACATCATGGTGGATTCCAAGAAAAAAACCGCACTATTTTCCGGTGCTTTGACGCAAATGTCGAGAGCTCAGACAGGCAAGTTATTGCGGCGCGTCAAATCCGGCATCCTCCACCGCCTGGCGCATTGCCGTAACGTCAATGGCGGCGGGATCGTATTGTATGACGGCGCATTCCCGTTCCAGGGAAATCTCCGCATCAGTTACGCCCGGCAAGGCTTTGAGCGCCTTGGTCAGGTTGCAGGCGCAGCCGCCGCAACTCATGCCTTCTATTTTGATGGTGATTTCACTCATGTTTTTCTCTCCGGTTTAGAGTGCAGCGTTTCAACAACAGGGAATTACCGAGGACGGAAACAGAACTCAGCGCCATTGCCGCGCCTGCGACGACAGGATTCAACAGGCCGAAGGCGGCCAGCGGGATACCTGACACGTTGTAAATGAAGGCAAAGAAGAGGTTCTGCCGAATTTTCGACAGCGTGGCCTGCGACAAATGGACGGCATCGGCCACACCGTGCAGGCTACTGCGAACGAGCGTGATGTCGGCAGCCTCAACGGCAACATCCGCGCCCACACCGATGGCAAAAGACACATCCGCGCAAGCCAGCGCCGGGGCATCGTTGATGCCATCCCCGGCCATGCCGACACAGCCATTGCGGGCTTCTTTCTTCAATTCGGCCACCGCGGCGGCCTTGTCCGCAGGCAGCACGCCAGCGTGCCAGTCGTCAATGCCTGTCGCCGAGGCAATGGCGGCAGCGGTGGAAGGGTTGTCGCCCGTCAGCATGATGACCCGCACGCCCGCCTGCCGGAGCCTTTCCAGCGCGGCAGGGGTGTCCTCCCGCAAATGGTCGGCGATGGCAATCAGACCCGCAAAGGTACCGCCAACGGCCACTCCGGCCAATGTCTTTCCCTGCGAGGCAAGGGCGGAAACTTCCTCGCCTGGAACCTCGATGCCGTTCGACGCGAGGAAATCCGGCGTGCCGACAAACACCGCCATGCCTCCGACACGGCCTTCGATGCCCTGCCCTTCCAGGGCACGCACGTCACTGGCGCTCCCAAGCGGGTTTCCGTCTTCTTCACCTTTATTCTCCCGTGCCGCGTGGACGATGGCCCGCGCGATGGGGTGGGAACTGGCATGTTCGACCGCCGCCGCCCATTGCAGCAAGGCAGCGGAAGTCCACGGCGGCACGACGACGACATCCGTGACCGCAGGCTCGCCCCGCGTCAATGTCCCGGTCTTGTCCAAGGCCAGCACCTTCATGCGCCCGGCGCATTCCAGGGCTTCTGCGTTCTTGATGAGCAAACCGGCGCACGCCCCCTGCCCTACGGCCACCATGATCGCCGTCGGTGTCGCCAGACCGAGGGCGCACGGACAGGCGATGACCAGCACCGCCACGGCATTGATGAGCGCAGCCTGGAAATCGCCAAACAGCCACCAAACCACAAAGGTGAACAGGGCAATGACGACGACCACGGGCACGAACACGGCGGCGATGCGATCCGCCAGACGTTGCACCGGGGCCTTGGAGCCCTGCGCCTGCCCGACCAGCCGAACGATCCCGGCAAAGAGGGTGTCGGCCCCGACACCCGTGGCACGGCAACGCAGCATGGCCTGCCCGTTGATCGTGGCGGCAAAGACCCTGTCATCCGGTTGTTTGTCGATGGGCATGCTCTCGCCGGTCAACAGGGTCTCATCGAGCGTGGAACGGCCTTCGAGGACGACTCCGTCGACCGGCACGGCATCCCCCGGGCGAAGTACGAAAACACTGTCCGGTTGCAGCGCATCCACGTCGATCTCGATGAGTTTTCCGTCCTGTTCGATCCACGCCCGCCGGGGTTGCAGCCGCAGCAGGGCATCGAGGGCTTCGGAAGTCCGGGCTTTTGCGCGCGCCTCAAGCAGTTTGCCGAGCATCACGAGGGTGATAACCATCGCCGAGGCTTCAAAATAGACGTGCAGGTCGTGCCAACCCATCAACGTGACTACCGTGCTGTACAACCAGGCCATCGAAGTGCCGAGAGCCACCAGCACATCCATGTTGGCCCCGCCTCCGCGCAGCGCATTCCACGCGCCACGGTAAAACCGCGCCCCGACCCAGAACTGCACGGGCGTAGCCAGCGCACATTGCAGCCAGCGGGGTATGAATCCATGCGTGATGTCCTCACCTCCTCCCGGCCATAGCCCGAACATCGCGGGCATTTGAATCGCGAGCGGCAGCGTCAATGCAGCGGCAATCCAGAAGAGTTTGAGGCTCGCCTGCCACTCGCCGCGCTTGCGCGAGCGTTCTTGTTCGCGGCTGAGCGATTGCGCAACGCTTGCGTCAAAACCGGCCTTCCTGACCGCCGCGCATACGGCCTCCGGCGTCAGCGCACCGGACGTGAAGCGCAGAGTGGCACGTTCGGTGGCAAGGTTAACAACGGCCTCGACGCCCGGCAGCCGGTTGAGCACTTTTTCAAGACGCGCCGAGCAGGCTGCGCAGGTCATGCCGGTAATGGCGAGTTCGAGCGTTTCCCGGGCGGCGTTTTCCTGTGGCATGTCTGTCAAGCCTTCATGGGATCAGGTGCACACCAGCCCGCTCCACAGCTTGCCGCCCAGAGCAGGCGCACGGATCAACCCGAACACGCCGAAACCCAGCACGAGCAACCCGGCAATCAGGCGCACCCTGTTATTGCGGGTGAAATCGCAAAAGCGCCCAAGCGCCAGCCCGGCCAGCAGTAAATTTGGCAAGGTCCCCAGCCCGAACGCCAGCATCAAACCCGCGCCACGCAAGGCGGAGCCGGTCATGAGCGCGAGGGCCAGCACGCCATACACCATGCCGCAGGGCAAAAACCCCCACAACATACCAAGCGGCAGGGCTTGAGCCACCGAGCGCACCGGCAGGAAACGGCTTGTTGCGGGCCGGATGAAACGCCACAGCACTTGCCCCCCCCGCTCCAGCGGCGCAAGAAAACGTGTAAAACCGGCCAGATACAGCCCCATCGCAACAAGCATCAGATTGGCAAACACATAAAGCGAAATCTGCACCGGCAGCACGCCATCGTAGAGCATACCCACGGAACCCAACGCGCCCAGCAGGCTGCCCACGGCAGTATAGGAAAAAATACGCCCAAGGCTGAAGGCAAGGTGCAGATACCAGACCCGCCGGGGTGCGGCTCCACGGACAAGCGGCTGCTCCACCTGCATGGAAAGCGCGCCGACGATACCGCCGCACATCGAAACGCAATGCACGCCACCGGCCAGACCAAACAGGAAAACAGCAAGATGGCCCGCTTCAGGCATGGGAATGAATAACGCACCACAAATACGCGCCACAATCGGCGCAAGTGAATATTTTAGCCCAGAAGCCCCGTCACGTCAGATTACGCGGGAGTACCGTTTGCGCTCACGATTCGCGCGAAGGTAGCGGTCGAACACCATCGCGACCGCGCGCACCAACAACCGCCCCGCAGGCAGCACAGTAATCCGCTCATCCCCCACCTCAACCAGTCCGGCGGCTCCCATCTCTTCAAGATCGGCCAACTCTTCCGCGAAGTACTCCCTGAAATCAATGCGATGCTCAGTCTGAACCGGTTCGATGGAAATCGAGAAATGACACATCAACGCCTGGATGATCGCGCGCCGCAGCAAATCGTCGGCAGTCAGTTCGATGCCACGCAGCACGGGCAACTCATTGCGGTCGAGCGCGTCATAATACGCTTCGAGCGTCTTGTGGTTTTGCGCGTACACGGGGCCGACACTGGCGATGGAAGACACCCCGAATGCCAACATGTCGCATTCGGCATGGGTCGAGTAACCCTGAAAATTTCGATGCAACCGCCCCTGCCGCTGTGCCACGGCCAGCTCATCGTCCGGCTTGGCGAAGTGATCCATGCCGATATAGACGTAACCGGCGTCCGTCAGGCGACGAATCGCCCGTTGCAGGATTTGCAACTTGACTTCCGGCGTCGGCAGATCACTTTCCACGATACGCCTCTGTGGCATGAAGAGACCGGGCAAATGCGCGTAGTTGTAGAGCGAAACCCGGTCAGGCGACAGTTCAAGCACCTGCCCGAGAGTTCGGTCGAAACTTGCGATATCCTGTTTGGGCAGGCCGTAGATCAAGTCTATGCTGATAGAGCTGAAACCCGTGGCCCGCGCGGCATCCATCACCAGCCTGGTTTCATCGAAGCTCTGCACGCGGTTGGTGGCAACCTGCACCTCTTTGGCAAAGTCCTGCACCCCGACACTCATCCGGTTGAAACCCTGTTCGGCAAGCAGCCTGACAGTATCGAAATCGACCTTGCGCGGATCGACCTCAATGGAATATTCGCCATTGGGAACGAGTTCAAAATGCGCCCGGACCGACGCCATCAACTGGCGCAACTCTTCGTGAGAAAGAAAAGTTGGCGTCCCGCCCCCCAAGTGAAGCTGCGTCACCCAGCGCGTCCCGCCGATCGAGGCGGCCTGAAGCCCCATCTCGCGCCCCATGTACTCCAGATACTTCGCGGACAGGCCATGATCCTTGGTGATAATTTTGTTACAGGCGCAGTAGTAGCAGATCGTGTTACAGAACGGGATGTGAAAGTATAATGAGAGAGGTTTATCCGCCCCGCCACCCGTTGCCCGCTTGCCAAGCCAGTCTGTCAGCGCATCCGCATTGAACGCTTCGATGAAACGATCTGCCGTAGGATACGATGTGTATCGAGGCCCATTGATATCAAACCGGCGAATCAGTTCAGGGTCGAAAACAAGCTCGTGCTGACTAGTCATGGATGTGCGTCCAAAGGTTTTTCGTCCAAAGGTTTCTTTAACGATGGCAGAAAGCTATCATCGCAAGGTTGATATGGATCAACCGCTCACATAACGAAAATCTTCCCCCCCAACCAATAAGTTTACATGATGGCAACAGTGGCTGTTACGCCCACAGGACTAAAAAAAGTCTGTTCCCAATGCAACCTCTTCGAGCTGTGCCTGCCTCTCGGAATAGGCGATTCGGACATGCTCCGGCTCGATGAACTGGTCGCCGTACAACGCAGGATCAAACGCCAGCAGCCGCTCTATCGCTCGGGCGATCCGTTCGAAGCCGTCTACGCCGTCCGTACCGGCTCGTTCAAGTCGGATATCCTGCTCGAAGACGGGCGCGAGCAAGTCACAGGATTCCATATGACCGGCGACATCCTCGGTCTCGACGGCATCAGCACCGGACTGCATTCATGCAACGCCATCGCCCTCGAAGACAGCGAAGTCTGTGTGATTTCCTATACGAAGCTCGAAGAACTCGCCCGTGTCATCGAGGGGCTACAGCACCAGTTCCACAAAGTCATGAGCAGCGAAATCGTGAGCGACCGGGGCATGATGATGTTGCTTGGCTCGATGCACGCCAATGAACGGCTGGCGGCTTTCCTGCTCGACTTGTCCCAGCGCTTCACCGCACGCGGCTTCTCGCCGACAGAATTTCACCTGCGCATGACCCGCGAAGAAATCGGCTCCTACCTGGGGCTCAAGCTGGAAACCGTCTCACGCGCTTTTTCCCATTTCCAGAAAGAGGGGCTGATTTCCGTGCAGCAAAAGCACATCCGCATCCTCGACAGCGGCAGACTCAAAAAAATGATCCAACATCAGGCCAGTGTGTGCTAAAGCCGGAAAAAACCTGACCGGTTCATCACCGGCCAGGCATTCCCTTCATTCTGCCGGATAGCGATCCGGCAGCACCCGCCTCTTCATGGTTCAACCACGTAGGTACCCGGCGCGGGCGCAAGCTGCGGAAACTGTTTGTTGGCCACAGGCCCCGCATCCACCAGTTTTCCGGCGCGTGGTTTGAGCCACTCCATCCAGTCCGGCCACCAACTCCCTTCCTGGGCGCTTGCATGCGTTTTCCAGTATTCGGACGTCTCGGAGCGATGGTGCACATCATTGACCCAGAAATTACGCTTGGGCGGCGTCACCACCGGATTGATGATGCCGAGGATATGCCCGGAACTCGACAGCACGTAACGTTTCGGGCCGACAACGAAATTGTTGATGCGGTAAGTCTGCTGCCACGGCGCAATATGGTCGTCAACAGCGGAAACCGAATACAAAGGCTGAGTGATGTTCCCCAGGCTGATCGACTCTCCGGCCACTGTCAGCGCATCGCTGTGAATCAACCGGTTATGCAGATACAACTCTTGCAAATACCACGAATGCATTGCATAGGGCATGCGCGTTGTATCCATGTTCCAGAACAACACGTCAAACGGCGCGGGCGTCTCGCCATACAACCAGCCATGCACGACATATGTCCAGATCAGGCTATTGGAACGCAACAAGCGAAAAGCCGAAGCCATCTGGTTGCCTTCGAGATATCCCTTCCTGTTCATGCTGTCGGTCATGTAACGGATGCTGGCCTCGTCGATGAAAACCTCGATGTCGCCCGGCTTGCGGAAATCGACCAGAGTCGTGAAAAGCGTCCAGTCGGCCACCGGGACCGCGTCCTTGGCAAAGTGTTTGTTGGCCCAAGCCATATAGATCGAAAGCGCGGTCCCTCCGATGCAATACCCCACTGCGTGAACCTTGTCCGCATCGGTAAATTTGCGCGCGACATCAATGATGGTTTGTACCCCTTCGGTCAAATAATCGTCGAAGGAACAATCATGCATCGACGCGTCGGGGTTCTTCCAACTCGTGATGAACACATCCAACCCCTGATCGAGCAGAAAACGAACCATGCTCTTCTTCGGCACGAGATCAAGAATGTAGAACTTGTTGATCCACGGCGTAACGATCACGACCGGTTCTGCGTGAACCTTGGGCTGGGTCGGCGTGTAATGAATAACTTCGAGCAGACGGTTACGAAAAACCACCGCGCCCGGTGTCGTCGCAAGATTGACTCCGACACTAAAATCATCAGGGTTCGTCATGCGCACCGTGCCCGCGCGCAAATCGGCAAGGAAATTCTGAAATCCCTTGTAGATGCTTTCTCCACGGGTATCTATCATCTTGCGGATGGCAACCGGATTCGTGGGCAGGAAGTTGGTAGGCGCCACTGCATTGAGCCACTTGCGCCACCAGAACGCCGCGCGGCGGCGATCTTTCCCATTCAGCCCCGGCGTGTCGTACAGCATATCCTGCACGTTGTGGGTGAAAGCCAGATACCATTCCTTGACCAAATCCCATGAAGCAGAGTCCGTCCATACAGGATCGGAAAACCGGAGATCATCCGGGTGCGGGCTGATGGGATCATCGCTGCCGAGCCCGACCATCCGATGCAACGTATGAAGCTGCAATTTCCACAAATCGGTGGAAAGGTTGACACAGCGCTGTACAAATTCCTGTGGATGCGACAACCAGGCCAACTGTGCATGCACAATGGGCGAACTTATGCCCATCGGATCGATAGTTCCCTCAACCCCGTCGTGCAGGGCATTTATACTTTTTTCAATCACCCTCTTGGGGTTGAAATCAAAATCTCTCGGATGGTGCGTGCCCCTGCTGCGCGCCTGCCGTCCCGTTGCGGGCACATTTCCTCTTGTCATGGCTATTTTCTCCGTCTCGATAACTCACGCCGAATTCCGGCGAATGCCATGCATCTTCATGCATATATGGCATTAGGGCATGATAAATCCATCCGGCAGGGGGAGCGTCTTCACCTGACAGCCTGCTCGTGACCTATTCCCTCAGGACACACAAATAGCTGACTATCAGTCCAGACAGGGAAATGGAGCAACTATCGTGGAGCAACTCTCACTATAATCAGGTGTCGCAAACAAGGAAGGGAGCCGCACGATGTTCAAACATGTTCTCGTACCGACAGACGGGTCGCCACTCTCCGACACCGCCGTGACCCGTTCCATTGCCTTCGCCAAGGAGATAGGCGCTCGATTGATTTTCTTCTATTCGCAGCCCGATTTTCCGATGCCCATTTACGGCGAAGGCGCCTTGATCGATCCGACGACCCCGGAACAATTCGCCCGGTCCGCAGAGCAAGAAGCCCGGCACATCCTGGATCGCGCAAAAGCGGAAGCAGACGCCGCCAATGTTCCCGCCAGCACGGACTCGCAAATCAGTGGGACACCCTATGAGGCCATCATCGCAGCCGCAGAGCGGCATGGTTGCGACCTGATCTTCATGGCGTCCCATGGTCGCCGTGGCATCGCCGGGCTGCTTCTGGGCAGCGAAGCGCAAAGAGTGCTGACCCACAGCAAAACGCCGGTGCTCGTCTATCGCTGAGCACGCGCCAAATTTTAATCCCCGCTATTTTCTGGCGGAGGCACTCAAAAACCCCGGTCGAAAAAGACCGGGGTTTCGGATTTTACGATCAAGCCCCGGCGCCTCGCTCACGCTGTTGCTGCTTGGCTGAGTTACGCTCGTCTTCCGCCATACGGTCTTTAAAATACCGCATGAAGAAAACAGCCATGGCAATAATGAAAACAATGGTAAACAGACTAATCAGCCCAATAAAACTCGTGAACAAGTCCAAAAAAACTCCCATGGTAGAACACCTCCTTCAAAAAACTATGAATTGGACGGCCTGGTTGGTTCGGCCTGATTGATACGGCTCGATTGGAACGGCTCGATTGACACCTCTGTTTCCGCCGGAAGATAAGTGCTCCCGGCCATACGCCATGTCCGGGACTCATCCTCCAATTGAAACTGCCAGCGGCTGGCATGCAAGGGTTCGATCAGCCCGAAATACACGCCATCCTCCCTTCTTTGTAACAACAAATGCTGATCGAACCTGTCCTGAGTGGGATGAATGATGGCCAAGCGAAGCACTGTGGGCAAATCCTTTTCCTGCGCGGCGGACAATTTGACGCTTACCGCGTCCTCACGCACCGTTGCACGTGCCGACAACCCCAGGCTCTGCGCATGCTTTTGCCTATCGACGAGTAATTCAACGCCCTTGCCATCCTTGGAGTAATCACCGGCTACGATGCTATCCACATTCCAGTAATTGGCAATGAGATACAAAGCAATACCTATTACCACGGAAAGGGCGGGCAAACCAAACAGAAACCACGGCCAGCCTTGCTTATATCCGGGTTGATTGACAACCGCTTGAGGATCTATTGCCATTTACTTTTCCACATTTCAGTTTGGATACAGGAAAACCGCTTTTTTTCGCCGCTGCAAATTAGGATCATTCGTGGAGACAACCTCGAAGTAAATCTGATCCGACCTCGACTGGCTGCCCTCCTTGGGCTTGGGAAGCCGCGCCTGCAAGAGGACTTCCAGATTTCCTGCCGGATCGACCGTGACCTGATTATCGCCGACCAGGAGTATTCCATCAGGACCTGTCACACTAATGACAAAAGACCTCTTTTCCTCGGCCAGGTTCATGACCTTCAGGATGTAATCGTTTTCAACCATTCCGCCTGAAACCTCCCGCCCAAGCGAAAATGGATCACGAATGACGTCGAAACGCAATGGCATCCGCGTGGCCAGCCCCCATATGAAGGCTATGATGATTCCCAACAATATCGTCCCGTAAATCAGGGTACGCGGCCGCCGCACATGATTGAGGGTTTCCGATGGTCCCCATCCCCGCTTGAGGGCATTTTCGGTCGTGTAACGCACCAACCCGCGCGGCAGGTCGAGTTTGTCCATTATCAGGTCACAGGCATCGACACAAGCCGCGCAACCGATACATTCATATTGCAAACCATTACGGATGTCGATACCGGTCGGGCACACCTGGACGCAAATCCCGCAGTCGATGCAGTCACCCCTGCTTGCCGGGTCTTCTCCCTTGCGCCGCACGCCGCGCGGCTCACCGCGCGCCCCGTCGTAGGTCACTATCAGCGTATCCTGATCGAACATGACCGACTGGAAACGCGCATATGGGCACATGTACTTGCACACCTGCTCGCGCATGAACCCCGCGAACACGAAAGTAAAAGTACCGTAGAAGAATATCCAGAACCTTTCCCAAGGCCCGAAACCGAAAGTCGGAACCGACTTCAGCAATCCTTCCATAGACGAAAAATAGGAAACAAACGTGACCCCCGTCCACAGCGCAAATACAGCCCAGATCGTGTACTTGGCTGTTTTGAGAGCGAACTTGCGGCCACTTATCGGTGCCTTGTCGAGCTTCATCCGCGCAGAATGATCGCCCTCGATTTTCTCTTCGATCCAAAGGAATATTTCTGTATAAACGGTTTGCGGACAGGCATAACCACACCACAAACGTCCCGCAATCGCGGTGAAAAAGAATAACGAATACGCTGAAATGATCAGTAATACGCTCAGGTAAAGCACTTCCTGCGGCCAGAATACCCAGCCGAAAACGTAAAACTTGCGCTCAACCAGATTCAGCCACACGGCCTGACGGCCATTCCATGTCAGCCAGGGCAATCCGAAAAAAACAACTTGGGTTATCCACACCAATATCCAGCGCCATCTGGCAAATATGCCGCTGGTCGAACGTACATAGATTTTTTTATGGGCTGCGTACAACACCTCTTCCGGTCCCGTTTCCTCCACTGCGGAAGAAACCGGTGCCGGAATATCAGAAGCTGGACTCTCTGAAGGAGGAGTATCGTGATTATGCATACTCATCTGAGGTAGACTCCTGCAATCTGCCTGAAATTCCCAACGACACGCAAAAAGCACCCCGTGAATGTATATCCACAGGGCGCTTTTTTCTGTTGCTTACTTCCTATCCTTGTTCAGGCTATATACATACGCAGCCAGGATATGTATCTTGTCTTCGCCAAGAAACTCTTTCCAGGCCGGCATGCGGTTTTCAAAGGAACCCGGGCCAGAGTTGCGGCCCTTGGTAATGCCATCTTTGATGGCTTCCAGGGAATTGCCATATAACCAGACGCCGTCGGTCAGATCGGGAGCGCCCAATGCGCCGAAAGCGGCTCCCATCGAGAGAGCGCCCTTTCCGTCCGCACCATGGCAAACCGTACAGTTGGCCGCGAAAACGTCCTTGCCGCGCGCTGCACTGGCGTTATCCGCGTCCAGGCCAGAGAGAGTAAGCACATAGTTGGCTGCGTCCTCGATCTGCTCTGCACTGAGCGTGCCTGCAAAGGGGGTCATCACCCCGGCCCGGCCCTCCGTGATGCTGGTTTTGATGGTATCGGGATCACCACCATACAGCCAGTCATTGTCGGTCAGATTTGGATACCCCTTGGAACCCTTGCCCGACGAGGCATGGCACTGCGCACAATAGGTCAGGAACAGGCGTTGCCCCGTCTCCATCGCTTCCTTGTTGCCCGCCAAGGCAAGCAGAGGAGTACCCTTATATGCGGCGAACTTTTTGCCAACTTCCTCATTGGCCTTTTTCACCTCATCGGCATACTCCTTGCGCAAACCGGCATCATTTTCAGGAGTGGTGCTCAACCTGTTGCCAAATCCCGGATAAATCACGAGATAAACGATTGAGAAAACAACCGTTCCCACGAACAGAATCAACCACCAGCGTGGCAACGGGTTGTTGTATTCCCTGAGGGTTTCGTCCCACACGTGCCCCTGCATTTGAGGAGAAGCACCCGGTTTCTGCTTCGTCATGTTTGCAACCATCAGGACGATACAGAGCAGCAGACCAAACGTAGTGAGACCCGCTACGTATAAGTCCCAGAAACTGCTGATAAAGTCAGCCATTTGTCATTCCTTCCTGTCAGCCGGACTCGCCGGTAGATCATCATCAGCCAGAGGCAACTGCGCCGCTTCGTCGAACCCGGCCTTGGCATGCTTGCTGTATGCCCAGAAACAAAGGCACAGGAAACACAAAAGGCACACTATCATGAGAACGGTTCTTATGACATCCATCGCGGCGCAACCCCCCACTTTACTGCACGTTACTCAGCGCCAAGCCCAGCCCCTGAAGATAGGCAATCAAGGCATCAAGCTCGGTCTTGCCGGCAATCGCCGCTGGCGCGCCCGCAATGTCGCTTTCGGAGTAAGGCTTGGCAACGCCCGCGTTTATGACCATGTTCAGCGCCTTCATGTGATCCCCGATGGACACGGAAAGCGGACGGTCAAGCCACGGAAAAGCCGGCATGTTCGATCCGGGCACGACGGCGCGCGGATCAAGCAAGTGCTTGCGATGCCATTCATTATCCCGGCGGCCACCAATGCGTGCCAAATCCGGCCCGGTACGCTTGGAACCCCACTGGAAGGGATGGTCATAGACGAACTCGCCCGCGACGGAGAAATGGCCGTAGCGTTCAGTTTCGGCCCGGAACGGGCGAATCATTTGCGAGTGGCAGTTGTAGCAGCCTTCCCGGATGTAAACATAGCGACCGGCCAAGCGAAGCGCGTCGTAGGGTTTCACCTTGTCGGCAATGGAATTTCCTTTGTCATCGACCGCCTCGGTCGTCGACTTCTGGAAGAACAGAGGCACGATTTCTACGAGTCCCCCCACGCTGACAGCAAGCAGGGCGAGGACGATCAGCAGAAATACATTGCGCTCGATCGCATCATGTTTTGATTGAGCCATGTTTTTTCCTTCGCTTAAGCGTGAGCGGCGGCAGGAGCCACCACCGGGGCGTTATAGGCTTTCTCACCGGCGATGGTCTTGATCATGTTGTAGAACATGACAAACATGCCAACGAGGAAGAGCACACCACCTACGAGGCGGATGACCAAGAACGGCATTTTCTCTTTGACGCTCTCAACGAAGAACCCGTAGGTCAGAGTGCCATCCGGATTGGTCGCACGCCACATCAACCCTTCCATCACGCCGGAGATCCACATCGAAGCAACGTAGAGCACGATACCGATGGTCGCAATCCAGAAATGGGTGTTGATGAGCCTGGTGCTGTACATCTCGGTCTTGCCATAGAGACGCGGCAACAGGTAATAAACCGCGCCGATCGAAATCATCGCCACCCAGCCCAGTGCGCCGGAGTGCACGTGGCCAATGGTCCAGTCGGTGTAGTGCGAAAGCGCGTTGACGCTCTTCACCGACATCATCGGACCTTCAAATGTCGACATGCCGTAGAACGACAGCGAGGTGATAAGGAACTTCAGGATCGGGTCGGTGCGCAGCTTATGCCAGGCTCCCGACAGGGTCATGATGCCGTTGATCATGCCACCCCAGGACGGAGCCAACAGGATCAGCGAGAACAACATGCCAAGGCTCTGCGCCCAGTCAGGCAACGCGGTGTAGTGCAAATGGTGCGGGCCTGCCCACATGTAGGTGAAGATCAGCGCCCAAAAGTGTACGACCGACAAACGGTACGAATAGACCGGACGATCAGCCTGCTTCGGCACGAAGTAGTACATCATGCCCAAGAAGCCCGCTGTCAGGAAGAAACCCACCGCGTTGTGCCCGTACCACCACTGCACCATCGCATCCTGTACGCCGGCATAGGCCGAGTAGGACTTCAGGGTCGTGAGGGAAACCGGGATTTCAGCGCTATTGACAATGTGCAGGATGGCCACGGCGATGATAAAGGCCGCGTAGAACCAGTTCGACACATAGATGTGGGAGACCTTGCGGGTCGCAAGCGTACCGAAAAACACGATCGCGTAGGACACCCAGACCACGGCAATCATAATGTCGATCGGCCATTCCAGTTCGGCGTATTCCTTGCCTGTCGTAAAACCCAGCGGCAAAGTGACCGCAGCGCAGAGAATGATCAGTTGCCAGCCCCAGAAAACAAAAGAGGCCAGCCCCGGAGCAAACAGCTTTGTGTGACAGGTTCGTTGCACGGAATAAAACGACGTCGCGAACAGGGCACAGCCACCGAACGCAAAAATGACCGCGTTGGTATGTAGCGGACGCAGTCTGCCGTATTGCAGGATTTCGTGCAGATTCAGTTCGGGCCATATGAGCTGTGCCGCGACTATTACGCCGACAAGCATGCCCACTATGCCCCATACCACCGTCATGATGGCAAACTGGCGCACGACTTTGTAGTTATAAGTCGCTTGCGATTGCATGTTGAGTCACCTCGTGATCAGTTAGAAACATCTTGATACCACCACCAGCTACCACCACCAGCCGTCGAAAACGGTGTAACACTGTTTTCGACGGCTGAAGAATACCTTCAGACTGAACCTACAATTTGATACAGATCAAACTGTAAGTGTGCATTCTACCCCACTTCGACGCGAACACACGCACTACAGGGCTGCGCATGCCGAACTGACGGGGGGTGGAAGGCAAAAACGGGGGGCGAAAAAAAAGGGTGCGCATACACGCACCCCCAACCCCAACAGAGAGACAAATTTTCCAAGTAACTGAATTTACAGCGCTCAAGGCAACGCCCAACCGCCTCGCCGCAACAGTGTGTAGTATGCCCCGTTCCTTTCCCGCTCCATTGACGAAGATCAAAGCACACGTTTGTTGTCCGTGCTCTCACGCTGAATCCCGCAGTTTTTTGTCACTTTCCCACAGTCGCCCCGGCGTCTTCTTCTTCACCGCGTCCCGGCTCATCCCGGTCGTCGAACAAGATTCGATACGCGGGGCCTTCGAGATCGTCGTACTGCCCGGAACGCAAAGCCCACCAGAAAAACGCGCCGATGATAAAAACCAGCAGCACCGAGACTGGAATCAACAGCGTAAGA
Organism: Azoarcus sp.; assembly: GCA_031274995.1. Lineage (GTDB taxonomy): Bacteria > Pseudomonadota > Gammaproteobacteria > Burkholderiales > Rhodocyclaceae > WRNU01. The sequence goes on along the minus strand of JAISPJ010000015.1, from coordinate 48,765 downwards.
CTATCTTCCATTTTTGCCTTGCTCCCGCTACCTCTGCTGCAGCCGTAGCGCGTTGAGAACCACCAGCAACGAACTGCCTGCCATGCCGACACCCGCTATCAGTGGCGTCACATGTCCCGTCATCGCCAATGGTACGGCAGCAAGATTGTACGCGAACGCCCAGCACAGGTTCTGCCGGATGATCCGCAAGGTTTTTCTGGCCAATCCGGCACCGTCGCCGAGTTGGGTGAAATCCTCACCGAGCAACACGATGTCGGCCTGGTTACGTGCGAGATCGGTCCCGCTGCCCATCGCTACCGAAACATGCGCCTGTGCCAGCACCGGCGCGTCGTTTACGCCGTCGCCGACCATCACTACCACCTTTGCCGGGTCTTCTTGCAGGCGGGCAATGAATGTCTGTTTGCCCTGCGGAGTCATCCCGCCATACACATCGGTAATTTCCAGTTGTTGTCCGACCGCGGCCACTGCCCCCGGCGCGTCGCCAGAGAGGATCGTTACCGGGATTTTCGCTGCCACGAGTTGCCGGACCATGCCTGCCGCAGCCGGACGCAGGAAGTCGGCAAAACGGAAAAGCCCCAGCCAGCCCCGCTCATCGGCCAGCGCAATCACCGTCCCCGTTTTCGCTTCCATCCCGGCGGTCTCGGCCGGCACGGACAATCCCGCCCGCGCGGCAATGAAATCAGGACGGCCTATCCACACCGCCCCGCCGTTGTATCGCCCGACCATCCCATGCCCTGTCACTGCGGTGACCTCACTGACCGTGACCGACGGTTTTCCGGCGGCTGCGTCGCGCAAGGCAGCCGCCACGGGATGCTCGGAGCCTTGTTCCAGCGCGGCGGCAAGCACACACAAGTCCTCGATGCCCATCGCGCCGAGGGGCAGCGTCTCCTCCAGCCGCATTCGCCCCACGGTCAGCGTGCCGGTCTTGTCGAACACATAATGATTGGCCCGTGCCAGGATCTCGATGGCGTAACCGCGCGTCACCAGCACGCCCATGTGCGCCAAGGCGTCGGTAGCCACCGTAAGCGCGGCCGGGGTAGCCAGTGACAAGGCGCAGGGACAAGCCACCACCAGCACGGACACGGACACCCACAAGACCCGCGCCGGATCGATGAAATACCAACTGACCCCCGTCGCCACCGCCAGCGCCAGCAGAGTTACGACGAAAACCGTCGCCCAGCGATCGGAGAGCGCCGCCAATTTCGGTTTTTCACTCGCCGCGCGTTCCATCAGGTGACGGATCGCCGCCAGCCGGGTGCTTTCTCCCACCTGTTCGACACGCATCACAAGCGGGCTGGAAACATTGATGCTGCCGCCGGTGAGCGGAGACCCCTCCCTCTTGGGCACGGGGCGGCTCTCGCCGGTGAGCAGTGCCTCGTTGGCTTCGCTCGCGCCGTCTATCACGGCCCCATCGGCCGGAATCACCCCGCCCGGCCTCACCCGCACACAATCGCCCGGCACGAGTTGCGAAACCGGAACCTGCTCACCGTCGGGAAGAGGCCAATGCGGCAAACGTTCCGTGAATGCGGGCAGAATTTTGCCCAGTTCCTCGATTCCGCGCACCGCCCGCGCCCTGGCCAGCATTTCGAGATAACGCCCGCCCAACAGGAAAAAGACGAACATCGTCACCGAATCGAAATAGACTTCCGGCCCATTGACGAGCGTCGCCCACAGGCTTGCCAAGAAAGCGCCGCCGACGCCGAGCGCAACGGGCACATCCATCCCCAGGCGACGCAAGCGGAAGTCACGCACGGCATGCCTGAAAAACGGCGCGGCGGAATACAGCACCACCGGCAGGGTCAGAGTAAGGCTGGCCCAGCGAAACCACAATTGCTCACGGAACGTCATATCCCCTTCGCCCGCAATATAGGCCGGAACCGCGTACATCATCACCTGCATCATGCCGAACCCGGCGACGAACACCCGCCACAACATCGTGCGCCGCTCGCGGTCGGCGACATCCTCGGCGCGCGCGGCATCATAAGGGTAAGCGCGATAGCCGATGGACTGAATGGCTCCAAGAATATCGGAGAGTTTTATCCGGCGCTCGTCCCAGCGCACGCGGACGCGCCGGGTGGCGTAATTGACCTGCACCGCCGAAACTCCCGGCTGGAGACCAATGTGCCGTTCGTTGAGCCACACGCAGGCAGCGCAGGTGATGCCTTCAAGGATCAGCGAAGTTTCGCGTTCATGCTCACCGACCGGGCGCACGAAACTTTGCTGAAACCCAGGATGGTCAAAATGACCCAGTTCGCGCAGTTCGCCCGGTATCGCTTCGGGTCGCCATTCAGGCATGGCGTCGCGGCGGCGGTAATAGTCGGTCAGCCCGTTATCGACAATCAGCCGCGCCGCCGCTTCGCATCCGGCACAGCACATGCGCCGCGGCCTGCCATCCACAGACACGGCATGATCCGCCTGCGGCGGCACGGGCAAACCGCAGTGATAACAAGCCGGATCGGCGGGGGACATGGCATCTGGACTCATCGGGCAGGACATGCGTGACAGGCGTCAGGAAAGTCCGCAACTCTAACCCTTTGTGACGAGAATACCTACTGCAACTTACCGCCGTTCCACCATGAACAGCATCGCCGCCGCTGCCGCGAGGAATAGCAGGCCCGGTGTGATTGCGGCAACCGGAGGGGGCCACGAATTAATCATTCCCAGGCTGGAAAACATCCCGTTGAGCAGGTAGAACGCCACGCCGAGCATCACGCCGAGGAACACCTTCACGCTGGCCCCGCCGCTGCGTTCGTGGGTCAGCGCGAACGGCAGGGCCAGGATCATCATCACCAATGAGGCAAAAGGCGCAATTAACTTTTTCCACAGGGCAATTTCATAACGGTTCGCACTTTGCTGGTTTTCGCGCAAATGATCGATGTAAGCCAGCAAGGCCGTCACCGACATTCGTTCGGGCTGCACCATCAGCACACTGAGCACCTCGGGCGTCAGCGCCGACTCCCAGATCATTTCGTCCAGCAAAACCAACTCGGCGTGATCGTTGAAAAAATCGGTACGTGTCACGCCGGTCAAATGCCAGTATCCCTTGTTCTTCTCATTCGCCTCTACATAGACGCCGCGCGCTGCTTCGGCAATGGATCTCAACACGCCGGCCTCTTCAAAGTTGTATACCCGGACGCGCTCCATGCTGCGATCCGGTTGCAGGACGCGCACATTGACCACGCGCGGGCCATCCTTGATCCATAGCCCCGAGCGCAGTTGCCGCGAAATGGTCGAATTGGTCGTAGTCAGCTTCCACTGTTGCGCCGCGCTCTCGGCGGGCGGCGCGATGTATTCGCCAAAAACATAGGTAAACACTACCGGCACGATGCCGATCAGGCAAAGCATTCCCAGCATTCTTCTTATCGACAGGCCGGAGGCGCGCATGACCGTGATTTCGGAATGACGCGCCAACGTGGTCAGGGCATAGAGCGAACCGATCAATACCGCCACCGGTAACAACTCGTACATTCTGGTCGGCACGATCATGACTACATATGCCAGTGCATGCCAGGTCTGATAGCCGTTCTTGCCGATGTTGTCGAGTTCGTTGACGAAATCGAAAAAAGCGAACAACCCCAGAAACGCCAGCAGCACGGTCAAGGTCGCGCCATAGATTTCCCGGGCGAGATAGCCGAGCAGGATGCGGTTCATTGCGCCTGTTCCTGCTGCGGCGGCTCTTCACGGGACACTTCGTCTTCCTGCGCTTTCGCTTCCCCGGCAACCGAAGGCGGCAGGGCAACCGGTGCGCGGCGACGCCAGAACGGCACCACCACGAGGCGGCGATAAAAAAACAGTATCGCCAACACCAATGCCGCCAGATGTGGCAAGAGCAGCCCGGACGCAAACGACAGCTTCCCTTGTGACACCCAGGTCTGGCAGATGAGGACGACGTTGTTGTAGATCAGGTAAATCAGCAGCGCCAACAACAGGTTGTTGGCGCGTCCGGCGCGTGGATTGACGAAGGAAAGCGGAATCGCCAACAGCGCCAGGAACAATGTTGCCAGCGGCGTATTGATGCGGTAGCTCACTTCACCAAGGCTGGGGGCATCCGCCTCCTGGAGCAATTCGATTGTCGGTTTCGTGCGAACCCGTGATGGCGGCGCAACCTGTTTGTTCGACGACTCGATCCGCAATCGGTAGCGGTCGAAAACCATGACCCGATATTCCGGCGTACCCAGGTTGCCGTCATAACGTCGGCCCTGTTCGAGAATTACATAGCGGCCACCTTCTTCGTCGGTCTGGATCGAGCCTCTCGATGCCGCGACCACGGACAGCCTGCCGTCTTTCTCCTCACTCACGAAAACGTTCTGCACCTTGCCGTCTTTGCCCGCCTCGACTTCGACGAAAAAGACCCGCCGCGCGCCGGATGATTCCCGGAACACTCCTGGCGCGACACGCTGCGTATCATCGCGGTTCTCCAGTTTTTCGCGATATTCAAAACTCTTCTGGTCTGCCCAAGGGCCAAGGAACAACGTCACCCCGGCAATGACCAGAGTCAGTGGCAAGACAAACCGCAATACCGGCCTGATCCAGGCCGTCAACGGCAAACCGGCAGCGAACCAGACCACCATTTCGGAATCCCGGTAGCCGCGCGACAACGACAAAAGCACGCCGAGAAACACCGTCAGGGTAAGCACGACGGGCAAATCCTTTAAGGAACCGAAGCCTATCAGCGCCAGTACGGCGTCAACAGGAACCCGCCCCCCTGCCGCCTGCCCGAGCAGGCGGATGAGCACCACGGTAATGAGCACCGCGAACAATGCAACGAACACTGCCGCCGCCACATGTGTAAATTCCCGCTGAAGGGCACGGCGGAAAATCATTGTTCAATAACCGGATGAAAATTCAGGAAAAAACAACAGGTCTTTGACGGATTCTGCCAAAACGGGACATAATCGTTTGTTGTCGGCTGGCGTAGGCGCACTACCATGAAAAGAACCATGAAAAGGCATTCCTTCGCGTTCTCGTTGGAGTGGAGCCTGTGAAATTTACCATAAAGATTACTTCCCCCGAGAAAACGGAAACGGGCTTTCTGGCTCTTTGCGTTTTTGCGGATGCCCCCCTGCCCCCGGCGGGTCAGACTGTAAATGAAGCCTGTCAAGGCAGACTTTCAGGATTTGTCTCTTCCGGCGAACTCGACGAAAAAGCCGGATCAACCCTGCTTCTACATGGACTCGCGGGCGTTGCGGCCAAGCGGATATTGCTGGTGAGCCTTGGAAAATCCAGATCATTCGGCGACAAAGCCTGGCGGGATGCCCTCACCGCCGTTGGCAAGGCGATCAATGACACCTTGGCCAAGGATGGCGCGGTCGTGCTTGAAGAAGCCACCCTGCCGGCGGGACGCGACCTTGCCTGGGCGCTGCGGCAAGCCAGCCGCATCATCGCCGACGGGACCTACAAGTTCGACGCACCGTGCGCCAAAAAAGAAAACGGGAGCACAAAACGAGGCGCGCGCAAAGTCGCGTTCGTTCTTTCATCCGAATCCGATCAGCCGCAAAAAGAAGCCATCCGCCACGGCCAGGCCATCGCCGAAGGCATGGCGCTGGCAAAAGACCTGGGCAATTCAGGAGCCAATGCCTGCACACCTGTCCGGCTGGCCGAAACCGCGCTCGCCTTGGGCAAACAGTTCAAATTTGAAGTCGATGTCCTCAAACGTGCCGACATGGAAAAACTCGGCATGGGCGCGCTGCTTTCAGTCGCGCGCGGCTCATGCCAGGAGCCGCGATTCATCGTCATGCACTACCGTGGCGGCCAGGGAAAAGGCGGCAAGAACGCCAGCTCGCGCCCACGCCCCATCGTGCTGGTCGGAAAAGGCATCACTTTCGATTCTGGCGGCATCTCGCTCAAACCCGGCGCGGAAATGGACGAGATGAAATACGACATGAGCGGCGCGGCCAGCGTCATCGGCGTTTTCAAGGCCATTGCCCTCATGGGGCTGCCCGTCGAGGTGATCGGTCTCATCCCGGCTGCCGAAAACATGCCTGGCGGCAACGCCTCCCGCCCCGGTGACGTTGTGCGCTCGATGTCCGGCCAAACTATCGAAATTCTCAACACCGACGCGGAAGGCCGCCTGATCCTCTGCGATGCCCTCACCTACGCCGAACGCTTCAAACCCGATTGCGTCATCGACATTGCCACCCTGACCGGGGCCTGCGTCATCGCGCTGGGCAAAATCCCCAGCGGACTGCTTTCCACCGATGACGCGCTTGCCGATGAACTGACGCAAAGCGGTCTGAATTCGGGCGACCGCGTATGGCGGCTGCCGCTATGGGAGGAATACCAAGAATCGCTCAAGAGCAACTTCGCCGACATGGCCAACGTCGGGAACCGTTTCGGCGGCGCGATTACCGGCGCGGCTTTTCTGTCACGTTTTGCCGGAGCCTACAAGTGGGCGCATCTGGACATCGCCGGCACAGCCTGGCTGTCCGGCAATGCCAAGGGATCCACGGGCCGTCCGTTGCCCCTGCTTGCTGAATTCCTGATTGGCCGCGCCAAGGTGCGCGAACACTGAGTCATCCGACCGCCATGACGAGCGTTCATTTCTATCACAATGCCAAAGACCCGCTTGGCCTGGTTTGCGAGCTGGTCGGCAACGCTCATCGCGGCGGGCGCAAAGCCGTCATCCTCAGCCCGGACACGGCCTTGGCGCAACAAATCGACCATCGGCTATGGACTGCCAATCCAGGAGGCTTCGTTCCGCATGTCATGAGCGGTTCGCCGCTGGCAGCAGAAACGCCGATCATCATCGGCCTCGCCGGTGAGACAGAGTGGCCGCACACTGATTTGCTTTTCAACCTCGCCCCCGAACTGCCCGCCGCATACGAGCACTTTCGCATGCTGATCGAAGTCGTCGGCCCCGGCGAAGCCGAACGGGCACCCGCGCGCACGCGCTGGATGCATTACAAACAGCAGCAATTTCCGCTCAAAGCGTTCGATGCCGAACGCAGGATGGCGCTATGACTTCCTCCTCTTCCCGCCAGCCCCCTCCCATTGGCGCCGCCGAGCTGGACATTGCCAGCACCCTGATAAACGAAGCCAATGCCCTGTTGCGTCAGCACGGAGAAGACCCCGGCAATGACGGCACGGGGGATGATCTGCCCGTCCTCACAGAAGTCATTTTCGATCTCGGCGAGGCCGCCACGCCATCCGCACCGGCACAACCCAAGCCCGGCACACCTGTGCCTCCTGCGGCCACGCAGCCCGCCAAACCGCCCACGCCCGCGCTACGCCAGCCCGTGCCACCGCCCCGGAACGCCGCCGCCCCCCCCGCGCCTGCATCTGCCGCGCAGCCTCCCAAACCGCAGGTCGGAGCAACCCCTTCTCCGCGCCCAGCCACACCGCACGCTCAAGGCACAGTCGCAACACCCGCAGTTGCCAAGCCTTCCCAGGACGCACAGCCCCCCAAGGCACAAGCCGGCATACCAGCGGCGCAGCGCCCAGCCATGCCGCCCGTCCAACCCGCAACCACTGCAACTGCTGCGCCCAAGCCTTCGCCACAAGCCACGCCGGCAACACGTATGCCTCCAACGCAATTGCTGCCACAATTGCAACACCCGACCGCGTGGTTTCAATCCGCGTCACCCAACGCGCCTGCGGCAAAACCCGCTCCCAAACCACAAACCACAGAGGCAGCCCGCCCGCCCGTAATACCTGATCCGCCTGTGGCGGATCAGTCCCCGCCCCCCTCGGGCACCCCGATTGCGCATATGCTGGCTATTACCGAAGAATTGAAGTTGCTCGATACGCTCATTATCGGAGAAGTCGAAGCCTGGTTACGCGAAGAACTTCCCGCACTGGTCGTGCGTGAAATCTCCAGGCTCAACGAGCGTCTGCGTACCGAGGCCATTGCGCATTTGCGCGCGACCCTTCTGCCGCGCATCTCGGAACATATCTCCGGAAAGATCGAAGATGTGTCGAACGCAATCCCCGCCATTCATGGCGGAACGAACGAAACCAGCGTTCATGGAGGCAAAAGTTCCCCTGAGCGTATCGAGTCATCGCCGACCGTGAAGCCTAAGGACGCGCCCATCAACCCCCGTTCATGAACCGCATGGACAGATCGATCGCTTTCACGTTCTTGGTCAGATTACCGACGGAAATACGGTCGACGCCCGTGGCAGCAATAGCGCGCACACTCTCGAAATCGACCCCGCCCGAGGCTTCGAGCACGGCACGTCCGGCGGTGATCTGCACGGCTTCGGCCATCTTGTCCAGGCTCATGTTGTCGAGCAGGATCATTTCGGCACCCGCTTCAAGCGCCGCCCGCAATTCGTCGAGGTCCTCGACCTCGACTTCGATGAAAACCCCTGGCCGCGCGATTGTCTGCGCGGCTTTGACCGCCCTGCGTATTCCACCCGCAGCGACAATATGGTTTTCCTTTATCAGGATGCCGTCGTAGAGACCTGTGCGGTGATTGAGCCCGCCCCCGACCACGACGGCGTATTTCTGCGCCAGACGCAGGCCCGGAAGGGTTTTGCGCGTATCGACGATCCGGGCTTTCGTGCCGGCAACCGCATCCACGTATCGCCGGGTAACGGTGGCGACAGCCGAGAGCAATTGCAGAAAATTGAGCGCGGTGCGCTCGGCGGTGAGCACGGCGCGCGCCGGAGCAAACACGTTGCACAACGCTTGGCCGGGCGAGACGAAATCGCCTTCCTGCACACGCCAGTGCACCGTCGCCGCCGGTGAGATCGCGGCAAAAACAGCATCAAACCAAGCCGTACCGCACACAATGGCCGCTTCGCGCGTCATGACCGTGGCGCGGGCCTGCGCGCGGGAAGAAACAAGAAGGGCGGTCAGGTCGCCACTGCCGACATCCTCGGCAAGCGCGGCGGCGACATTACGCCCGATTTCGATCCTGAGCCGGTCATCGAGCATGGAGGCGCCCCAAATCACGTTACCTGCCAGATTACGTTACTTGGTAGACGCGCAGGTCGAAATTCTTGCCCCTGAGCGCATCGCTCAATGGGCGCAGTTTGTGAACAACCGCGTTTTTTTTCATGACGAAGATGGGGCCATCATTCCCCAATGTCCCCACAGAGGCAATCAGGCGCGTTGCCCCTCCACGGCTCACCGGATCGCAAACACACAATTTGCGCGGTTGGTGGCCATCGTCCACGCGCACGAGTTCGGGACTGTCCGACAAGGTGACGATCCCTATCTCGATATGCGACTTCGATGTGCACAGGCGGCGCACGACTCCGATGTGCCACCGGGTTCCTTCCTCAGGGCAAAAAGCGACCAGATCGCCTACGACAGGTACACTGATCTTGATATTGCGATTAGTTATCGCTGGCAAGAAGCGATTGCTCTGATCGGTGTAGTTCGCGGTCCCCATTCCCATGGCAACGGCTTCCGTCGCGTCATCGTTCAAAAGATTCATGGCATGATCGTAACCGCGCACCACGCACAGGCGCGCGTTGAGGGCGTAACGCCTGTGACGCCGCATCGGCGGATTGAATGACCACTGCCGACGCAGATGCACTGTGGCAGCGCGTAGTTCCTTTACGCCCACATGCTCAAACCCTTCGGGGACTTGGCCAAGGACAAGATCGCCGTAAATACTGGACAGCCTGTCCGCTGCTTCTACAGGCACAAACCGCCAGCCCGCGAAGGATGCCGATTTGGCCAGACGCACGGGGATTCCTCGTTGCGCCACATCAATCCCGTAAAGTGCGCCTGCCACATGTTCGCGCACCATGAGTAAACCCGGAAGCAGCATCGCTATCAGACGGGCAATGACAAACCCCGCTTTCAGGGGCTGCTGGTCCAGCGCCGCCGCGTGATAAGCGATTGCCCGCAGATACTCGCGGGCAATCGCTTCGCTCGCTCCCCGCACCTGTTGCGCTTCCTCGCCATAATCCGAGACAAACAAGTCCCCGAGCCAACTCCATAGCCTGATATCGGGGGCGTGGCGGTTGACGATATCCCATCGGATCGTCTCGGCTCCGGCCCGAGCCAGCACGCAAGCAGGGATACTGTTCGGCTCGGCCTGGTCGGCGGCACGCAGGGCTTCAAGAAAGTCGCGCATGGATTGGCTTACCGCCACCGTCCAGCGAAACCGGTCCGGGCCGGTCTCCTGCTCAGGGCAGAGAGTTTCAAGCGTATTGAGAAACTTTTCCAGGGCGCGCGACGCGCGCTCCCCCAGGGAAAGCATGGGATCCCCGGTGTGCAGGGCCGCAATATACGTCTTCGCAGTAGAAACGACTCCGGCTACACGGTCAATACCATTATCATTTTTCACGGTGAAAATATCAGAACCTTGATTGGAATGGGTGTTCATGTTGTATTCCGCCTTTTCTTGCCGCACACGATAAAATTTGCTTCTCTCCACAGAATCTTACCTGACCAGAAACCACCGTGAAACCGTACTTAGATCTAATGCGCCATGTCCTGGAACACGGCGACGAAAAAACCGACCGTACCGGAACAGGTACGCTCTCTGTCTTTGGCTGGCAGATGCGCTTCCCGCTCCAGGACGGATTCCCGTTGCTGACCACCAAGAAGCTGCACACACGCTCAATCATCCATGAATTGCTGTGGTTTTTGCAAGGCGATACAAACACCCGTTACCTCAAAGATAACGGGGTTTCGATATGGGATGAATGGGCAGATGAAACCGGTGAGTTAGGCCCTGTCTATGGCAAGCAGTGGCGGCGCTGGGAGACAGCCGACGGACGCATTGTCGACCAGATTGCCACGCTCGCCGACAATCTGAAAAACCATCCCGACTCCCGCCGCCACCTCGTCACGGCCTGGAATCCGGGCGAAATCGACCGCATGGCGCTGCCGCCCTGCCACGCGCTGTTCCAGTTCTACGTGGCAAACAAGAAGCTGTCCTGCCAACTCTATCAACGCAGCGCCGATATTTTTCTCGGCGTGCCGTTCAACATCGCCTCATACGCCTTGCTCACGCTGATGCTGGCACAGGTGTGCGGTTACCAGCCGGGCGATTTCATCTGGACGGGCGGCGATTGCCATCTGTACTTCAACCATCTCGGCCAAGCTCGCGAACAACTCTCACGTGAGCTACGTGTGCCTCCTGTCATGCAACTCAACCCGGCGATTGATGATATTTTTGCCTTCCGCTTTGAAGATTTCTCTTTGATCGGTTACGACCCGCATCCTCACATCAAGGCATCGGTTGCCGTATGAACGCCCCTCACCGCTCTGAAATCATCCTCATCGCCGCAGTCGCCCGAAACGGAATCATTGGGCGCGACAACGCCCTGCCCTGGCGGCTGAAGGCTGATCTTGCCCACTTTCGCGCAGTGACGATGGGACATCCGGTGCTGATGGGGCGCAAAACCTGGGAATCGCTTGCAAAACCCCTGCCCGGCCGCCGCAATCTCGTGCTGACGCGGCAACCCGACTACAGGGTACAAGGAGCTGAAGTTTTTGCTTCAGTAGACGAGGCGCTGGACGCTCTCAAGGAGGCCGGGCGCGTGTTCGTGATTGGCGGGGCCGAAATTTACCGCGTCCTGTTGCAGAAAGCAGACATTCTGCTCTTGTCCGAAGTCGCCGCCGATGTCGCGGGCGACGCCCGCTTCCCGGATTTTGACCGCGCGCGCTTCAGGGAAGTCTCCCGCACGGCTCACCCTGCCGATGCGGATAACGAGTATGCGGTTGATTTTGTGGAGTACCGCCGCACGCCCCATTACCCGGCAGCAACCATCTCCGCAGCCGCGCGGTAGTGTTTCTGTTCTTCCTCGTGCCTCCCAAGGTGTTTGAACAGGTTGGCCAGTGCCAGATGGGTTTCAAGCTCCGGTTGCCATCTTAGTGAAAGTTCGTAGTATTCCACTGCCTTGCCCCACAACTGCAATTCCGCGCACAGACGCCCGAGCGAGAAGAGCAACCCGGGGTCTTCCCTGTGGTCGAGCAACCAGTTTTCGCCCCTGCTCAAACATGCGCCGACATCACCGCAAAAACCATAGAGGCGGGCAAGCGCAGAATCCCATTCGGCATCGAGCAGACGCTCAATGGTACGGCGCACGGTGCACCCCTTGCCCGTGCGCGCGAAAAACGGCACGGCTTCCAGCACCAGACAACGGTCTTCACGTTCCTTGGCAGGAATGGTTTTCCACATCTCAGCCAGCGCATCGCTGTCACCGGCATTGTTCTCATCGGCGCACGTACGCAGGCGTTCGATATGGACGCGGCACAGCAGAGGCCGCGCCTCCTCTTCGGTCAGCGCCTTGTGCTTGCGCAACGAACGAATCAGACGAAGGGATTCATCCCATCGCTGCAAGGCCATTGACACTCGCAACGACAAACGTAGCGCCGCGATATGGCGGCTGCCATCCGACTGCAACATGCCGAGTTTTTCAGCGGCTTTTTCGTAATCACACGAAATGACAGCAAACTCGGCTTCGGTCATCAACCGTGCCAGTTGAACCTCTTTGCCATCCAGCCGTTCGATCCATTCGCGGTAGCGGGCATCATCGCGTAACGCATGGGCGGACCGCGCGGCCAAGAGAACCGCCGCCGGCTGACCGTCCGCCTCATAGGACTTTTTCGCAAATTTCAATGCCTTGGCGTAGCGCCCCTCATGGAGAGCCACTACGGCTTCACGCAGGGAACGATCCGCACGCAGCCGCCGACGACGTTCACGCCATTGACCGACGATCTCGGGAAACGCCAGGGCACCGCGCAGCAGCCGGATGAGCAAACAAGCCGCAATGAAGGCCACCAACAGCGCCACCACGAAGAGCTTGGTCGACATTTGCACACGCCACCACTGCGGGACCACTAACTGCACGTAGCCCCAGTCCTGGCTGACGAGTATGGACAGCCCCACAGCCAGGGCAAAAATAGCGATGATCCAGATCAGAACTCGCATCGCCATCCCCTCAGGGCTGTACCGGCGGGGTCGGAGACTCCCCGGCCACCTGACTGGACTCTTCGTTTTGCGGCGGCGAGGGCGCCGGCGAAGGAGGGCCGCCGCGCGTCTGGAAGCGGCGCACAGCGGAGGCGCTCTCAATCAATTCATGGCGTATAAACCCAACCGGTATGGTTTCAAGCTTGCGTAACTCCTCAACTACTGCCTCCACATCCTCGTTACGCATGTCGAAAAAGCGATCAATCCAACCGCGCGCCTGTTTGAGATCGGCGGCATAGCCATGCCCATCCCGGGCGAGCATGGCAAGACGCGCGGTAAGCAGGCGTATTTTCACGTTTTCGCGCAGGAAGGCGCTTTGATCCGGCGCAAGCAGCACGGGTTCCGCCTCTGTATCGAGCCGTTCAAATTTCACCAGGGAACGCAATTCCGTCCAGATATCTCCAGCCAGACGGAGAACGAAATGGGCAACCCCTTCTTCATTTTCCCTGGGCTCGTCGACCGATTTTTCGTCGGAAATTTTGCTGGAATAGGCCAACGGAAGCGTATCAATCTTTTCGAGCACACGTTCGAGGCGTAGCGCCGTACCCGGTATATCGGGCGTACCCTGCTGGCTCAACTTTTCGATGTCCGTCCTGAGCGCCTGCCGCAGGACGGCGAACTGGCCGTGATCATTTTGTTCCAGACGGGCTTGCGCCCCCCGGAGCGCGATCAACGCCGTTTCGGTATTGCCTGCATACTGCAATTGCTGATCGGCAAACTCCACCGCCTGCCGAACCTCGGCGACGATGCGGTCTTCCTGCGAACGGGAGAATTGTTCGTAGAGCGTCTCCAGCGCCTTGGCATGGCCCTCGCTCTTGCTGAGCTGGCCTTCAAGAGCACCGACTTTGCCCAGGATAGTGTTCAGGCTCTCATGTTCCCGTTGAGCGAGCGCGCGCGATTCGATGAAGGCGTTATCGTTCTCTTGCAGGCGTTTTGCGATTTCTTCGCGCAAATCCGCATTCTGGATGCGCCAATCGTATGCCTGCCACAAAGAAAACCCGGCAATGCCAATCGAGGCCAGCGCGAGAAGCAACGCCCAGCCCGCCGCGTTACGGCTTTCCTTTTGTCTCGTCGCAACGCAAGCGGGCGTCGGCGGCACACCGGACGGCGCAGGCGCAGAAACTGCGGATTCACCCGCCGGTGGCACGGAAGACGGCTCATGAGGAACCTGTTCGAACGTGTCGCCGGATTCGGGCAAGCTATCGTCGTTTGAGGATGCAGGTGAATTCATAGTGGGAGAGTTTAACTAAAGAATGCAATAAATGCGCGTAACAACGCGTCATCTCCGGCTCCAGAAGCAATAGTCTGCTCCAGGCCATGCAAGTGACAACGTGCGGCAATGCGCGGATGCGAAACAAAAACCGGCACGCCCGACAGACAGGCAAGCCCGGCATCGCCGACGATCCGGGCCAGATGATCGACCCCTTCGGCAGTTGTGACCGACAGGGCATCGAGACTGCCGCAAGCGGCCAATTCCAGCAACGGCGCGGGGTCGGCTGCCGGGCAACGCCTGTGGTAACAAGACAGGAATTCGACGTGCGCACCGCGCGCCGCGAGCGTCCTGCCGAGCAGTTCACGGCCAGCGTTTCCCCGCACGACCAGCACCGCGCAGCCACGCACGGCCTCAGCCGAAAACGCCGGCAATGCCAGCACCGCTTCGCTGTCGAAACCCACCGCCGGAACAATCACATCGGCAAAACCGTGCGCATTGAGCGCGCGGGCGCTGCCCTGCCCCACCGCCGCCACATGCAGGCCCGGTGGCCATGGCCGGACTTGCCGCAAGCCGGCCAGACCATGTTCGACCGCGTTGGGACTGACAAAAAACGCGAGATCGAAAGTATCGAGCCGCGCCGCGACAGGGGCGAAAACGGCGGGGTCAGTGACGGGAACGATTTCCAGCAGCGGAAAGCGAAACGCCCTGCCGCCCGCTTCTTCAATGGCACGGCACAAGGCTTCGGCCTGATCCGCCGGGCGAGTGACGGCAATCGTCCGCCCCGAGAGCGCACCCCCCGTCGCCATGCGCTTCAGCCCAATTCGGCCAGAATTTCTCCAGCCCCCTGGGCGAGCAGGTCATCCGCCAACGCACGGCCAAGCGACTCGGCATCCGAGGCCACCCCTTCGCGCTGCCCGCGCACGACGCGGCTGCCATCGGGCAGAGCGACGAAACCGCGCAGGCACACGTGGCCCGCCCGCATCTCGCCGAACGCGCCGAGCGGCGTTTCGCAACTGCCCGCCAGGGTACGGGAGAACGTGCGCTCGGCAGTGACACAGGCACCGGCACTGGCATCGGCCAGTGCTTGCAGACAAGCAATGAGGTCGGCGCGCGATGCCAGGCATTCGATGCCGAGCGCCCCCTGCCCGGCTGCCGGCAGGAATACTTCCGCAGGCAATATAGCGCGGATGCGCGACTCCATCCCCAGGCGGCGCAGTCCGGCAGCGGCGAGGATGATGGCATCAAATTGGCCTTCGTCGAGCTTGCGCAGCCGCGTATCGAGGTTGCCCCGCAGGCTGGCGACAGCAAGAAACGGGTACAGGGCATGAATCTGCGATTCGCGCCGCAGCGACGAAGTGCCGACCACCGCACCCGGCGGCATATCATCGAGCGAGGCGTACCGGGTGGATACGAACGCATCGAACGGCATTTCACGCGCCGTGACGCAGGCCAACGAGAATTCCTCTCCCATGACCATCGGCACATCTTTCATCGAATGCACCGCGATATCCGCACGCCCTTCGAGCAGCGCCGCTTCCAGTTCCTTGACGAACAGTCCCTTGCCGCCCACATTGGCCAAAGGCCGATCCAGTATCTGATCTCCGCGCGTGGTCATTCCCAGCAACTCGACCCGGCAACCCGGATAAACCGCTTCGAGCCGCCCCTTGACATGTTCGGCCTGCCACAACGCCAACCGGCTCTCGCGGGTAGCGATCACGATACGCTCAGGAGCGCAGAGGCCCCCGGAAGAATAAACACTCACGGCGAAACTTTTGTGATGGTTATGAAAGTGGCAGGGATTCTATGCCATATCGGGGTATTTTCCGATGCAGGCTCCGATTTTTTATCAGGACTCCCTCAACGAAAAAATTCAACGTCCAGATTCCCTGAAATTCATGCATGTCATAATATGCAATATCATTTTGCGAAGACATCATGAAACAAATGGAAATTTCACGGCACTGCGAATTCATCGCGGGCGTGGTATCGGAACATCCCGAAGGCATCGGTATTGCCGGGCTTCACCAGACATTCACCGCGCGTTGCGGGAACATCAACCGGCGCACCCTGCAACGCAGGCTGGAGCGCCTGGCCCGAAATGGCCGTATCGCGGCCGAAGGGCGAAACGTCGCACGCGTCTACAAAACCAGGACAATTGCACGCCCGCCCGCCCGGCGCGTCGAAGAACCCGAAGCACCCTACGGCGTCGAAATCATCCATGTGCCGGTCTCCGGGGAAGGCGAAAAAATTCGCATCCTGATACGAAAATCCTCTTTCCTGCGTCGGCAGACCGGATTTGACCGGAAAATTCTCGAAAACTACAAACCCGGCATCAGCCAATACCTGCCCGATCCCATTCTGGACCGTCTGCATGAAATCGGCCGCACATCGAGCACAGGCAACAAAGTTGGCGGCATTCACGCACGAAGCGTCCTGGATCGCCTGCGTGTGGACTTTTCCTGGGCCTCATCCCGGCTGGAAGGTTGCACCTACACCCAATCCGAGGCCGAGGCCCTGATTCTGTCCGGCAAACCCGCTCCCGGCAGGCATGTGCTTGAAACCCGGATGATTCTCAACCACGAGGCGGCCATCTCGATGCTGGCGAGAAACGCGGACAAGACCGGCATTGACGCTTCCACGCTCAAAAGCCTGCATGCCACACTCTCGCCGGACACACGCCGCCGCCCGAAGGAAATCCCCGGCACGGTTTTCAGCCCCTCCTCGATGCCGCAGTTCGTCAAAGACCGCTTTCTTCTCTTTCTCGAAAAATCCGGCGCCATTTCCGACCCGTTCGAGCAAGCGTTTTTCGTCATGGCGCAACTTCCGTACCTGCAACCGTTTTCGGACACCAACAAGCCCGTCTCCCGCCTTGCCGCGAACATCCCGTTGTTCAGGCACAACCTTTGCCCGCTCTTCTTCGTCGATGTTCCCGGACTGACCTACACGGAAGGCACGCTGGGGGTCCTTGAACTCGGGCAAACCGAACTCCTGCGCGATGTCTTCGTGTGGGCATATGAGCGGTCATGCCTGCACAATCGGGAAAAGAGCGCCTCACGGCATAGCACATAACAAACCGGCGCGCTTCAAAGCGCACCGGCTTTTTCCGTCCGGCATCCTCCTTGTCCGGCGGGGGCGCACATGGCGCCGCCAGGGCTGTTTGCCATCCGCCCGAAGGAAATCCAGCTACGGCGAAAAACTTCCTCCCGCCACACCGCATGCAGGGTGCGATAGTCTGAAACAAGCATGGCCTTTCCTGTGGGCTCGCTGACTTTTGGCGCATCGATGGGCAGAGCGTCCTTGTGTTTTTCGATGAACAGATGGCCGTAGCGCGTGTGTTCCTTATCGTAAGAACCCATCGATGCGTGGATGACCGGAATGTCGCAGCACACTCCGATCTTTTTGCCCGCACGATAAGCGGAAAAGCTGAAATCGTGGTCGTAGAGATGAAAACCATCAAAAGTAGCCTCGTCAAAACCGATTTCTTCCGCCACTTCACGACGGGTCATGATGCAAAGGCCATCGATGCACTGAATGCCGTCGACCACGGGCCAGGGTTCGGCATTCCAGACACTCAGGGAGATTTTCCTTTCCTGGATATGCGTGTGCGCAACTACGCCGGATGCCCAGGGAAAGCCTGATTGCCACCAAATTTCCGCGACGACGCGGCGTGTGCCCGCAAACCCCAGGATGTCAAAATCTCGCAGGCGGCAACTGATTTTCTGCCCAAAATCCGAATCGAGAATCAGGATATCATCATGGGAAAAGACCACGATGTCACCCTGTGAGCGCCGCAAACCCCGGTTGTAACCCTCGGCCAGCGAGCGCGCGTCGTGAATGCCGATGATCTCATGTGGAACGCCATTGAGCAGGCGTTCAAAGAGAGTATTGGCCTGAGCGAATTTCCACGGGTCAATGCTACAGATAACGATGGAAAAGAAAGGCATGCTCATGATCGTCTTTATCCTTCGAATGTGGCAAGGGAGTAAGGCTGACAACCCCGGGGCGAGGCTGGCTGCTCCGGGGCAAGGCTGACATGGCATCCGCAAACCCCCGCGCAAAACCTTCTGCGTCGGTCAGTCCCAGCGCCTTCATGCGTTCGCGCAGAGCCGGGTCGGGCAGTATCCGCTGACCCGGCGGGGCAAGTTGTTTGGCGAGATCTACGTAGTGCGGCGCACCGACTGCCATCCATCCTTCCTTGCCAAGCGCCTTCAGCAAGGCGAAGGGACGTTGCGACCAAGGCAGGATAGAACCGGAAATCAGGCACGGCCTGCCCATCCACAGGCAGGTGGGCAAAGCCAGCCCTCCGGGGTTGACCGGCGGCAACAGCCCCAGGTCGATGGATTGCCAGGCAATACAAAACTCTTCCGCCGTGCGGACGTTAATAAAAACGAGCCGCCCGGGATCGACACCCGCACTGGAAAACTGTGCGCTGATGAAGGTTTGTGCTGCTTGTCCCAGTTCCGCCAGGTTGATGACGAGCGTCGCGCCGGAATGCTGGCGCAGGGTTTCGGCAAAAAGTTGCCAGCCGTTGCGGTCAATCCCCGCAGCGGGCACGAGGCACCCGAAAACCGGCGGTTCGCCCATTTTTCGCACGGCATCGCCGGTAAACGGCAATTCCGGCAGATCGAACACTTCACCCATTTCGGGAAGAGCCAAGGTGGGCAGCATGTTCTCCACAGACAGGCGCACACCCGCCAGAGTCCGCACATCCGGCGCAATGGGGGGGATGGGCGATTCTCCCCACAGAAATTTGTGGGATACAGGCGCAGCCAGAAAAACCGCCAGACGCTCCGAGGGGGCCAAAGCTTCCATGTCGACCAGGATATCTGGCTCCAGCGCATGGAGTTTTTCAACCGCGCTGCCGTCCTCATCCAAACCGATCTCCAAAATCGTATCGGCGAGCAAGAGACACATCTGAACCATATCGTCCTTGGGCGGATGTGTGTAGCAGGAAATGAAGAGGGTGAAGAAACGTTCCGTCGGCAGATAGCGAAAGAGCGCGTAAAGCTGTTCAAGCTGCCGGGATGATGTAAAGTCGCCCACCATGAAAGCAATTCGTGTCAGGCCGGGTGTCAGGCCGGGTTCGCTTTGCGGGGTGTCAGCTTTTGCTTTTGGACTACTCTGGCCGGGGTGAATCACGTTTTCCAACCGACTCTGGATACGGGAAAGAGTTTCAAGAAAAGTGACGCCGTTTTCATCAAAACGCGCCAGACAACGCGCTGCCAGCAGGTCATCGGGCAGGCCACGCGAAAAGCGTGCCACGGACTCCGTAAATACGGACAAATCGCCGCATTCGGCAAGTATTTTCAGCAAGACGCCCTGGATATGTGTTTGAGCATCGGACGGCAAGCTGGAGACGGTTTGCAGGAGTGAAACCGCCTCCTCGCTTTGCCCGGTCAAATGCAGGCTTTGTGCGAGCGCCGGGTAAGCCGCAAACAAATCCGGTTGCGCATGGAGGGCCTCCCGTAAATATTCCGCCGCCTCGACAGGTCTGCCGTTTTTCAGGAAAACCTCACCCAGTGCCGCGATAAGATCAGCGCGTCCTGGGGCAATTTTGACCGACTGCGCAATAAAATCGCGTGCTTCCCTGAAAAGCCTCTGGTGCACGCAAATAAAGGCCAGATACGCACACGGCAGGGGATTATCCGGTTCCTGCGCCAGGGCCGTCGAAAGGCATTTGATGGCCGTCTCAAAGTTTTCATGATTGAAAGCCTGAATGCCTGCCTCCAATGGACTGATCCGGGAAATTTGAGCAAAGTCATTGGTCACTGCGCCGGGGAAAGCCATCTGGCAACGAGTTTTCCAGCGCCCCGGCGTGACCGCTTGCAGCATTTGCCTCGTCACAGCCAAAACTTTCCCGGGAAGAATGCGTTCCATACAATCGGCATCCCCGCGAGGGCATAACGGATCTTTCATGGGCGCAATGTCCCGCAGGCATCCCCGGCATTCGATGTTCGCCCACAGAGCGCGGCTTTCCGCTGTGAACGGCAGGCGGGTGGCCGGATCTGCCATGCCGAAAAGCCCCAAATATGGAACATTGACGGCAGCAGCGATGTGCAGACACCCGGAATCCGGCGCGACCAAGAGGTCGCACAAGGAAAGCACTGCCGCAGTATGCATCAACGACAGCTTGCGCACGAGGCAGAGAATACGGTCTGTGGAAAAGCCAATGTCAGCAGCAGAAAAATCCCGTCCATGCCCCAGGACGACAATGCCGAGTTTTTTGTCCTGTTGCAGCAAATCCGCGATGAACCGTTTCCAATACATTTTGGGCCAGATGCGATCCGGGGAGGTGGCCGCCATGTGCACGGCGATCAACCGCTCGATGCCCTGGTACTGGAAGTTATGAAGTATGTGTGTGGCGCAAAAACGAAATTCGCCACTCGTGGGGTACAAGGCGGGCTGGGTCGAAGCGGGAGGAATGCCACTGGCTTCGGCGTAGGCATGCAGAAGATGCAATTCACGGCGCGTTTCATACGCCCCATCCAGATCGATGAGCAAGTCATCCGGTAACGGTTCGTACCGCATATTGAATACGAGATCCACGTCTGGATTGTGCAGAAAGACTTCGGTTTTTTCTGACGCGACCAGCAAATTATAATGTGGATAAAGACGCCGCAAATTACGCAAAATAGGCGTTATCCAGATTACGTCGCCCAATGCCATACGCCGCTTGAGGATGATATTGGGACGTTTCCTTTTCCGTGGATGGCGCAAAACACAAACAAAACATTCATCATGCTCTTCATTTGGAGGGCTGTCGGCGATACTTGATGCCTCGAATGTGGTCGGACCAAGCAGGGAAAGTTCTTGGGTAAAAACGGTAATATCCTCAAAATATTGTTCGAGAAAAGTCATCAATCGTTTCCGGTTCCAGTTGGAAAAATGGTGAGAATTGATGTGAAATCCTCCCCATGTTTCGGCGGGCAAGGATAGCAATAACTGGCCATCGGGAGCCATCTTGCCCATCAACAATTCAATGAAACGATAAGGGTTTGAAACGTGTTCTATTGTTTCGAGAGAAATAACATTTTGATAAAGCTCTGATGTGGTTTCTGCAAGATCGACGACATGAAAAGCAAATCTTGCGTCTTGGTTATAACTGAGTGAAGCAAAAACGGCATCATCGGACAAATCGACCCCATGATAATGGGTTATCTGGCTGAGACGCGAAAGAATGGCCGCACCGTAGCCTGTGCCACTAGCACATTCCAGAACACTGCCAGGCAGAATGTAATTCAATAAAAATGTATAACGCTTTATATGGTGAATGGCAGTCATGTAATCACTAAAACCAAGGCTGACACGCTCAATGCTCATCTTGCTGACTGGCAGACGGGGTTCTGGATGCAGGGTACGAATTTCCAGATTTTTAAATTCTTTCAAAATTTCATCGTGAATTATATTGGTCATATCATTGAGATTTATTTCATCCCATCCTTGAATGATAGAAGGAAAGAAAACGCCATCCTTCTTCACCATAATCCCCAGAATAATAAATATGTGCTGCCCATTGTCCGAGCGTAGAGTGAGATCAATAACTAATTCTTTCTCTGTCGTGTTTGGCAATGTCACCCATTCAAATCTTATATAGTCGATTTCGCGTTGCCACTGCCGTTGAAAATCATTTGCCTGGGATTCTGTGTAGACTTGAAGCGACTCGATGAGCGGGTGAGTGCCGATATGAAAGTTTTGAGTTGTCATTTTGGACACCTGCTGGTTCTTAAGTGGTGCGTTCACACCAGCGCCGCCACATACCACGGAAAGCATTCTCCAGGCTGCGGGCCATGCGCGGGCCGTCGAGCAATGGGCTGCCGACCATGCGTTCGCGCAGATTGGCGCGCAGGCGCTTGAGTCGGCCATGGTCGTTCGCCAGGGCGACGGCGATGTTCACGTAGTCGTCGGCGCTTGCCGCAACCAGTTCGTGCAGACCCACATTTTCGAGGATCGCCTTGCCCATGCGGGCAGAGAGATGCTCGCCGGGCCAAGTGACGAAAGGCACGCCCATCCAGATGGAGTCGTAGCCGGTCGTTCCGCCGTTGTAGGGGAAGGGGTCCAGCCCGAGGTCGACCTCGTTGTGGCTTTCATAATATTTCTGTTTGGCGACATAGCCCCGGAACGCCAGTTGGGCGGGATTGACTCCGTGGCGCTCGAACTGGCTGCTGAAGTAACGGATGGTCTCGTCGTCCCGTCCGCCAATGGCGACGAGAATCAGGCGGGCCTGCGGGCATTGGACGAGGATGCGGCTCCAGAGCTCGATGGTTTTTTCGCTCGCCTTGCGAAAGTGGTTGAGGCAGGCGAAGGTAAAAGGCGCATGTTCGCGCTCGCAGGGCAGGCCGGGCAGGATGGCTGCCTCGCTGATATCGGCGCGTGCGCCGTAGCAGTCCGGCAGGGGCCAGGGAGTCTCTTGGCTCCAGCCCGGCTTTTCCAGTACGGGATCGGGTGGGACAAAGATATAGTCTATCGCGGACATGCCGCTGGTTCCGGGAAAACCCAGCCAAGCGGCCTGGACGGGCGCGGGCTTGCGCGCGACGACATCGCTGCGGCCTCCATCGGTAAAACCGTTGAGATCGATGAGAATATCGATCTCGTCGCCTTCAATGAGATCGGCCAGCGCGTCGTCGCCGATACCGACGACCGCACGCCATTGTCGGGCACATGCCTTGATCCGGCGGGTAACCTCATCTTCCTCGGAGAAGTTGTAGTAGATGAAGGTTTCCAGTTTTTCGGGGTCGATGTGTTCGAGAAACGGCCACACGAAGGCAGCAACCGGGTGGTTGCGCATGTCGGAGGAAAGCCAGCCGATGCGTAGCCGCCGTTCAGGGTCGCGGTTGCGGGCAGCAAAATCGTTGCCTCGGAACAACGCGCGGAAAACGCGCTCATCGAAAGTCTGCGCCAGTCGAAGAATGTCCGCCGCACTGGCCGAGGAGGCGGAAACCATCGCCCATAGCGCCTTGGAGTATGTCCCCCGGTTGGAGGGGTCTGTCGTGCGCGCGCGCGCGAGCAGTTCCAGGGCCTCATCGTGGCGCCCCTGATCGGTATGCCAAGTGGAGAGGTTCATCAGCGCATAGATGTTGTCCGGGTCTTTCTCCAGGATGATGTCGGCAGCCTTGCGTATTTTTTCGCTTTCGCCGCTCTTGGCGTACACGATGAGCAGGGTGTTCCAGGCACTGAGGTTGTCCGGGTTGCGTTCGACCGCCATTTCCAGGTTTTCACGCGCCATCGACGTCCAGTACTTGGTGGCAAACATGGTGCCAAGTTTTTCGAATATCCAGTCCTCGGGGATACCCAGCGCGTGCGCGCGTTCCATCGCGTCGATGGCGGCCAGCGCCTCGCCGCACATGATGAGGGTTACGGCGAGCTTGGCATGGACGTTGCAATCATCATGGGCAGAATTTGCCGCCTGCCGGTAAAAACTTGCCGCTTCGCGGGTGTTGCCCCGCGCCCAGGCCAGCTCGCCCGCGAGGTCGAACGTAGTAGTGGCCTTCGGAGCCAGTGCTTGCAGCTTTTCCAGGCAGGCAACGGCTTTGGCCGTTTCCCGTTTGTCGATGTAGAGGTGGCCGAGGGAAAGCCAGGCATCCGGGTAGCGCGGCGCGAGTTTTGTCGCTTTATTAAAGGCTTTCAGGGCCTCGTCGAGTTCGCCGAGTTGTTGGCAAGCCATGCCCAGCAAACAGTAGTGCGCAGCAAGCGGGCAGGGCAAACGGACGACTTCTTCCAGCAGGCCACGGGCATGTTGCCAGTTGCCCGCTTTTACGTAAGCGCCGGAGAGGCTGCACAGGATGCCGGCGTCTTTCGGGGCGAGCCGCCGTGCGACAAGCAGTTGTTGAAGGCTGGATTCGATCTGGCCGAGCTTGCCGAACGCCTCCCCAAGCCTCAAACGGTAACGGGCGTTTTCCGGCTGCAATTGCGCTGCGTGATGGAAAAAGGTGGTGGCGGTGTCTTGCTGCCCGATGCCTGAGGCGACCTCGCCCAGCCCGAACCACGCCTGATGTACCTCCGGCGAGAGGGTGGCAAGTTCTTCGAACAGTGCGCCCGCATGGCTGTATTCCTTGGCGGCCAGTGCTTTTTGCGCCTTGCCGAGCAGGTGCTTCTGTTTGACGGACATGCAGGGATTCTCCGCGAGCGGCAACCATTGCAGTGTATTGAGGCAGTCCTCCCGGCTAAAGGCGGAACAACACCGGAATAACGGGATATATCCCCGCGATTCGCGCCTGCATTACTTTTCCCCTCCCCCGCCCGCAGGTGCCCCTTCGGCGCGGGAAAGGGGATTTTTTAAAACTGGCACGCAATATGCATGATACCGCCCGAAGGCTCCGCGCGGGCATTTTGCCAAGGGATGGCCGTGGATTTGCGGCCACGCGCGGGAAGACGCTGATAACCCTTCGGAGGAGGCATGAAATGCCACAAATTATCAACACGAATATTTCGTCACTGAACGCGCAACGAAACCTGGACACTTCGCAGAGTTCGCTGTTTACCGCGCTGCAAAGATTGTCTTCGGGGCTGCGTGTCAATAGTTCCAAGGACGACGCCGCCGGCCTGGCCGTAGCGGAAAAAATGAACGCGCAGGCGCGCGGCATGACGGTAGCGATCCGCAACGCCAACGATGGCATCTCGCTGGCGCAAGTC
Organism: Azoarcus sp.; assembly: GCA_031274995.1. Classification (GTDB taxonomy): domain Bacteria; phylum Pseudomonadota; class Gammaproteobacteria; order Burkholderiales; family Rhodocyclaceae; genus WRNU01. The sequence continues at coordinate 24,046 of JAISPJ010000015.1, read as the reverse complement.
GCCGAGGCAGGGATGAACGTCATCGGCGAGCACTTGCAGCGGATGCGTGAACTGGCGGTGCAGGCAGCCTCCGGTCAATATGACGCCGACAACCGCAGCGCACTGGATACCGAATATCAACAGTTGGCGAGTGAAATCGACCGCGTCATCAGCTCCACCAATTTCAATGGCCAGAAGTTGCTGGATGGCACGTTCTCCGCCGGGGTGAATTTCCAGGTTGGGCCAAACTCAACCCCCGAATCGCAAATCCTGGTGGAGATCAGCCCGGTTTCCGTCAATGTCGGGGCAATTACCGGTTCGGACGGTATGAACGCCTTGAGCGAAATTTCTGCGCTCGACGTGGCAATCGACAGCATCAACAATAACCGCGCGGCCCTTGGCGCGATCCAGAACCGCTTTGAAGGCGTGCTGACCCAACTGGCTGCATCGCGGGAGTCGACCGAGGCCGCGCGCAGCCGGATCATGGATGCGGACTACGCTTCCGAGACCGCGAAACTGGCGCGCGCGCAGGTGCTGCAACAGGCCGGGGTAGCCATGCTGGCCCAGGCTAACGCCTTGCCGCAGAACGTGCTGCGGCTGCTGCAATAACAAAAGAGTCCATGCCCTTCCTCCTTTACGCGCCGCCGCTCCGTGGCTGGAACGGGGCGCGTCTTTGTCCCTGCGAAACGCATGCGTCGGGAAACGCGATGCCGGGGTATACGTGAAAACCCGCACACTTCGTACAGGAAAAAAAGAGGTGTGACAATCAGTAAGCATTTTCCCTTAAAGAAAATCCATTCTCCGCCGTTACCGCATCCAAGCAGCAAAGGACAGCGTTAAAGGCTCCAAACGGCGGTCCGGCGTCTTGCTCGAACAAGGTCTGTCCCCACCAGGAGATATAAAATGCCCCAAATCATCAACACCAATATCCCGTCGCTCAACGCCCAGCGGAATCTGAATACCTCGCAAGGCTCTCTGAACACGGCGTTGCAACGGCTCTCCTCCGGCCTGCGTATCAATAGCTCCAAGGACGACGCCGCCGGCTTGGCCGTGGCGGAAAAAATGAACGCGCAGGCGCGCGGCATGACAGTGGCGATCCGTAACGCCAACGATGGCCTGTCTCTCGCGCAAACGGCGGAAGCAGGTATGAACGTGGTCGGCGCCCACCTGCAGCGGATGCGGGAGCTGGCGGTGCAGGCAGCTTCCGGCCAGTATGATTCCGGCAACCGTGTCGCGCTGGATACCGAGTATCAGCAACTGGCGAGTGAAATTGACCGTGTGGTGAGCGCCACCAATTTCAACGGCCAGAAATTGCTGGATGGTTCCTTCTCGGCCGGGATCAATTTCCAGGTAGGAGCGACTTCAACCGGTGAATCGCAGATCAAGATCAACATCTCGGCAGTCGCTGTTTCAGTCGGCGGGATTACCGGCAGTACCGGTGACGCCGCTTTGAGCGAAATCTCCAAGCTCGACTCCCTGATTGACCAGATCAACAACAACCGCGCGGCACTGGGCGCAACCCAGAACCGTTTCGAGGGCGTGCTCGACCAATTGTCGGCAGCGCATGAGAACACAGAAGCGGCCCGCAGCCGGATCATGGACGCGGATTACGCTGCCGAGACCGCGAAGCTGGCGCGTTCGCAAGTGCTGCAACAGGCAGGTGTGGCCATGTTGTCGCAGGCAAACGCCCTGCCACAAAACGTGTTGTCGCTCTTGAGGTAGTCCTTGAGGCGGCAGCCGTCGCCAGGCGGTTGAAATCGGGGAGTGCCGACCAAAGGCCGGCGCTCCCTGCGCTACAACCGAAGGGGGTCAAAAAGTGGAAATCAACAGCATTAACAGCTCAGTCGCAGAAGCGGGCCAAACTGGCCGCGCTCTGCAAGCTCCACAACGATCTTTCACACCTCAGTCTGCCGGGACTGTGGCCGTACCGGGACAGCCTGCGTCGAATGCTGACGAGGCGCCCAACGTCGAACGAGTCCAGGAAATCCGTCCCGACAGCGCTGATCAGGCCGCGCGCCTGGAACAGGCGGTACGTGAAAGCGTGGAAAAAATAAACGAGTTCATCCGGCCTTACGTAACATCTTTACAATTTTCGCTAGATAAAGACTTGGGCAAAATCGTTGTCAAAATCATGGATAGCGAAACGAATGAGGTCATCAAACAGTTTCCTTCCGAGGAAGCGTTGGCACTGGCCAAGGCACTCGAAAAGGTCGCTGGACTATTTTTAAAGCAGGTAGCATGAGAGAGCCTGGGAGAATTCTTCAGGTTGCGCGCGAAGGCGCGGTTCCCGTGCGCATTTGAAGGAGGCAGCAATGGCAACCATCACATCACTGGGCGTGGGTTCCGGGTTGAACCTGGAAGGTCTGGTCTCGGATCTCATGAAGATTGAGAGGCAGCCTCTCGTCAACCTGCAAAAGCAGGTGTCTTCTTTCAACACGAAGATTTCCGCGATGGGGACGCTGGCCAGCAAGCTCTCGTCACTCCAGACGGCAGCCCAGAACCTGAAGCCGAGCGTGTTGCAGTCCGCGCTGGAAAAGTTTGGCACATATAAGGGCACTGTCGCCAATGACAGCGTGGCTTCTGCCACGGTGGGCGACGGGGCGAGTTCCGGCAGTTACAGCCTGGAAGTGACCCAGCTCGCGCAAGGCCAGAAGTCCCAACTCGATGCTGGCAATTTAACCGGCAGCGGTTCGATCAATTTCAGCTTTGCCGACTCCTCGAAGGATTTCTCGGTCACGCCATCAAGCGGCAGTCTGACGGCGATTGCCAACGCCATCAATCAGGCAGGCAAAAACGTTACGGCAACCGTCGTCAACGGCGAGAGCGGACAGCAACTGATCCTGACTGGCGAGACAGGCGTGGAGAACGCCTTCACCGTCGGCGGCGCGGGGGTAACAGGTTCCGCGAGCACAGTACAGACGGCGCAGGACGCGCAGTTGAAAATCGACGGGATCGCTATCACCAGTTCTTCCAATACCGTCAAGGATGCGGTAACGGGCGTATCCCTTCAACTGAAGGCCACGAACACCGGTGCAGCCACGACCGTATCAGTGGAGGCCGGCTACAGCGACAAACTCCAAAAAGGCCTGGAAGCTTTCGTCAAGGCATTCAATGACGTTATCAGCACGATCAAGTCGCTCGGAGCCTACGATGCCGAAACAAAGGCCGCCGGGGCACTCAACGGCAACCGCTTATTGCGAGACACGGAAACCACGCTCCGAGGTCTGGTTTTCGACCAGAGCAGTGCCATCACGGATCAGAACGGCGAAACCATGATGCTCTCCAAACTGGGCATCACCTTCCAGAAGGACGGCACGCTTTCGCTCGATAGCGACAAACTCACGGCGGCGATCAATAAAGACCCGTCATTGATTGCCAACTTTACCGCCGAGATCGGAAACCGTTTCAACACCGGCCTGGACAAACTTGCGGGAACCGGTGGATCAGTGCAATCGGCCACGGACAGCCTGCGTGCCAGCGTTCGCGGACTGGAAAAACGCCAGGAAGCGATGGAGGCACGGCTGCTTCAGGTCGAGGAACGTTACCGCAAGCAATTCAGCGCCCTCGATACCCTGATTTCGAGCATGAATTCAACCAGCAATTTCCTTGCACGGCAGTTGTCATCCGTCACCGGCAACAATTGACGATGTACTGAAGGAGAGAGACCATGTTTGGCAAACCTGCCAGTCCAGCCAGGGCTTACGCGGAACTGGGGCGCGAATCCGACATCAGCACGGCCAGTCCTCACCGGCTGATCGTGCTGCTGTTCGAGGGGGCCGAGACCGCGATCAGCGTTGCCAGGAGGCATGCGGAACAAGGCAATATCGCGGAACGCGGCACGAACCTCTCCAAGGCGATCGAGATCATCAGCAACGGTCTCAGGGTAAGCCTGGACATGGAACATGGCGGCGAACTGGCAGCCCGGCTCGCGGCACTATACGACTACATGGTTTCCAGGCTGCTGTGGGCGAACATGAAAAATGACGTTTCCGCCATGAAGGAAGTGCTTTCCCTGCTTGGCGAGATTCATGGCGCCTGGACGCAGATCGACCCCGACAAGCAGCAGTGAATAACTGACGGGCGGCAGGCTGTGCCGCTTATGTGCCTTCACCCGCCCCTTTCCCTCTCCCGCTTGTGAAAGAGGGCGCTTGCGGGAGCCTATAGCCCCCGCTGTTCCATGAAACAGGTAATCGCTTTGATGGGATCGGATTCCGCCACGGATACTCGACCGAGATTTCCCTCGTAGTTGTCTATCAGCACGGCGAGAACTTCCAGTTCATCAATCTCCTGGGTGCCTGGCTCGGCTTCCCATAGCACATCGACGCGGGCCAAGGCTGCGCTGTAATCAGCCTCATTGCGGATGGGTTTTACGTTCATCGCAGTATCTCCGTATACGTTCTCCTTTATTTACGGCATCTTACGGAGAGAGTTGAACGGTACACGGAAAGATAAAGCCATAAACACCCCTCGGATTTCCGATATTGGTGAAATACGGCGCACTTGGGAACATGCCGGTGAAAGCACGGTCGTACTTTATATGAGTAAGTATGCCCAAAAAAGGGCGCGGCAAGACAGAGCCTGCCACCCATCAGAGGCCAATTTGCAATAAACCAGACAAACCATTTAGAGTGAGAGTGGCAAAAATAAATGTCTGATTTTCGGTTATCGCACTACATTATATTATGTGGATAACCACATATTGACAAAATAGCTCTTCGAGTTAGATAGTAGAAGCTGATGCTTCGGGTTTTTCCAAATCACGGCACAATCCGCAGCATCATGCACCTAGTCACCGCAACAGAAGGGAGTCGTTACCATGCCAGAAGTCGTTGCAGCTAAACCCCGTCGAGGACGCCCTCCTTACGAGCGACCCGTAAAGCAGATGGTCTCGTTGCGCATGGACATCGATGTGCTCGAGGGCCTGCGCGCCACAGGAAAAGGTTGGCAGACACGTATCAACTCCATCATGCGCGACTGGCTGAAAGAAAAACCGCCAGCACAATAAACACGGGAAGTCTCTTTCCTGGTTCCCGCTGATCGCCTCGCCCCGCCCCTTCGGTGAGGGGGCGGTCGTGCGGACAGAGGCCGCAAAGATCCTGCTCCAACAAAAAGTGTCGGAGTTTTTTACATTTTTTCACGGCACGGTTTTATTCCTGTAGTATACTACGCGCAACACATTGATTATCGGCTGCGTTTTTCATGTGTGCAATCAGGGCATGGATTATGCTAAAAGGTGGTGGGTTTGTCTTTACGCTCTACAGGAATATCTAAATGAACAAGAAATTCGCACAATTTGTTGCGCTTCCCGTCTTGGTATTTGCCTTCGCAAGCACAGCCCAAGCGTCTACCGAGGTAGTAGATTTCGGATCTGGCGGTTCCAGCTTCTTCACGACCAACATTCGTGAGGTGTTCTACGTCAATACCGCTCTCTCCGACTACAGCGGCAGCGGCTTCAAAAACCTGGCAGATGCCACTGGCAGCCAATGGGTAGCTACCAACTTCCGTGAGACTTCGTCCGCCAGTTTCTCTTCTTCTTCCGGCGGGCTGTTTGACCTCAACTCCGTCTGGTTTGCCGGAGCATGGGGTAACCAGACCCTGACCATCACTGGTTATGCCAACGGCGCCGCCGTCTATTCGACAAATGTCGATATAACCATGACGGCACAGCAGTACGACTTTACCGGCTTTCTGGGGATCGACAAGTTCACCATCACTACCAATGGCAACTTTGTGAGGGACCCGTCATCGCCACGTAATGGGTTGAACTGGGCATTGGGCAGCGTGAATGTCACGACGGTACCCGAACCCGAAGCCTATGCCATGCTGCTGGCAGGCTTGGGCCTGATGGGTGCGATGGCGCGTCGCCGCCGGAGAAATTAAAAGCGGGTGAAAGTCCTGCCAATACAGGCCAAACGGAGCCGGGTTCCCAAAGAACCCGGCTCTTTTTATTGGCTCTTTTTGTTTTTTGCGGTGTGCGCATCGAACCAATCGAACCAAGGACTCTGGATGTTTGCGGGAGGAAATGGCCGAAGGATCTGCTGGCTGACCACAGCACCGGACAAATGCGGGAACCGGACGAATGCGGGAGGGAGAGGGCTGTTTTACCCTTGCTCCCCTCGGCGGTTGGCGGCCAGACGTTCCGGGCTCTCCTCCAGCCACAAACGCACCCGTTGCGCATCGACGGTACGCATACTGCGGCCATCCGCGTCCAGCAACACGATCACCAGCGGCTGATCCATTATCCATGCCTGCATGACGAGGCAACGTCCTGCTTCACTGATGTAACCCGTCTTGGAAACGGTAATGTTCCAGTCGAGGCTCTTGACCAGCCCATTGGTGTTGCCGAAACGTTTTTGCTGGCCGTTGATATAGACGTAACGCTCTTCCGTCGTAGAAAACTCACGGATCGGCTGAAAACCGGACGCGGCCACCACCAGGCGGGACAAGTCGCGCGGGCTGGAAACATTGCGCGGTGTCAAACCGGTACTGTCAAAAAAGCGGGTATCCGTCATGCCAAGCAGGTGCGCCTTGGCATTCATCGCCTCGACGAAGGCTGGGCGGCCACCCGGATAATGGCGCGACAGGGCCGAAGCAGCGCGGTTCTCGGATGACATCAGCGCCAGTTGCAGCATTTCCTCGCGCGTCAACTGCGTCCCCACTCCCAAACGGGAATGCGTACCTTTCAGGTAATCAACATCATCGTCGGTAATGGTAAGCACGTCGTCCAGGCTGCTCCCCGATTCGAGTACCACGATTGCCGTCATGAGCTTGGTAATGGAGGCAATCGGCATTACCAGGCGCGCGTTTCTCTGAAGCAGGACTTCGCCCGTGCTCTGGTTGGTCACGTAGAACGCCGATGAATTCATGCGAGGATGGCCGTGTTCGTCCAACCTCAACGTGATGGGATCATCCACATACCGCGCTCGGGCAGCATGTTTTTTCGCCATGACCAGTTTGTTGGACAATGCCCGCCTGGAACTCGCGGCCTTGCCGGATTTTTCCGGCTTTTTCCTGGATGCCTGCTTTTTGCCTGTCTGAACCGTCGGGGCGGGCTTGCATGCTTTTGTTTTCGATGCGCCCGCGCATTTCGCAGGCACTGCCACGGCGGGACTATTCCCCGCCAGTACCAAGGCCAAGGCCATCACGACGGCAAACAACAAACGGGGCCTCATCAGGAACCTCACTCAGCCCACAAACAACGAGAGCCAATTTATTATATAAAAACAACGAAACAGCGAAACCTATTGAAGCTATTTCAATAAGCATGGTTCATATTCTAGCACTATTGCACTGCACCAGCAAACCGCATGAAGCCAAATAGTACACAGAATGTGTAATTTTCTTTTTGCAATAACAAAATAGCAACACTTTTACAAAAAAAGAAAGCCTCTTTTGAATCTGTCACAGACTCATACTCATCTCTCCGAATACCCCGCCTCGACTACGGTCAGCGCGGTCATATTGATGATTCTGCGTACCGTGGCCGAGGGCGTCAGAACATGCACGGGTTTGGCCGCGCCAAGCAGGATCGGCCCGACCGTCACTCCTCCGCCGGATACGGTTTTCAGCAGGTTGAAAGCAATATTGGCCGCATCCAGGGTTGGAAAAACAAGGAGGTTGGCATTCTCTGTCAAACGCGAACCCGGAAAGGCACGCTGCCGCAACCAGGCATCGAGCGCCGAATCCCCATGCATTTCACCCTCGACCTGCAATTCGGGGCAGCGTTCCCGCAACAGGCACAACGCGGCGCGCATCTTCACGGCAGTCGGCGTATCGGCGGAACCGAACGAGGAATGTGACAGCAGGGCCACCCTGGGTTCGACACCGAAGCGCTGCATTTCTTTGGCGGCCAGCACGGTCATTTCGGCGATCTGTTCCGGCGTCGGGTCGTAGTTGACGTTGGTGTCGGTCAGGAACAGTGTGCGGCCAGAAGTGTTCAGCACATTGACCGTGTAGTAATGGTCGACGCCGGGACGGCGGCCCACTGCGGCTTCGATATGAGCAAGATGGGCACGGTACACACCGTCAGTCCCGCAAATAAGGCCATCGCCATACCCTAGCGCAAGCAGTAACGCCCCGATCAGGGTTGTATTGTGGCGCACGCGTGTTTGAGCCTCATTCTCCGTAACGCCCCGCCGCTCCATGAGTTTATGGTAATAAACCCACATTTCATTAAAGTGGGGGTTGTACGCAGGATCGATCAGTTCAAAGTTCAGGCCAACATCCATGCGCAAACCCAGACGATCAATCGTGCTGATGATGGTTTCCGTCTGCCCGACCAGCATTGGCCAGGCCATGCCTTCGTCGATCACGCCACGCACGGCCCTCAACACCCGCTCGGATTCGCCCTCGGCAAAGATGATGCGCTGCGGCATATTGCGGGCTGCGGCAAACACGGGTTTCATCAAAAGACCGGAATGCCATACGAGATTGTTGAGCTGTGTGTGATAGGCATCCCAGTCGGTGATATGCCGCGCCGCCACCCCGGAGGCGATTGCTGCCTTGGCCACTGCCGGGGCGATCTTGACGATGAGCCGTGGGTCGAAGGGACGCGGGATGATGTAATCAGCCCCGAAATCGCTCACTTTCTCGCCGTAGGCGGCGGCAACGATTTCGCTTTGTTCGGCGCGCGCCAGTTCGGCGATGGCGTGCACCGCCGCGAGTTTCATTTCGTCGGTGATGCTGGTCGACCCGACATCGAGCGCCCCACGGAAAATAAACGGAAAACAAAGCACATTATTGACCTGGTTCGGAAAATCCGAACGGCCCGTGGCGACGATGGCGTCATTGCGCACTTCCCGTACTTCACCAGGCAAAATCTCCGGGATCGGATTGGCAAGCGCCAAGATCAGCGGATTGGAAGCCATTTTGGCGACCATCCCGGGCTTGAGCACGCCGCCCGCCGACAACCCCAGAAAAATATCGGCCCCTTCGATGATTTCGTCGAGGCGGCGCATGTCGGTCTTCTTGGCATAGCGTGCCTTGATCGGGTCCATCAACACAGTGCGGCCCTCATAGACCACCCCTTCGATATCCGTCACCCAGATGTTTTCCACGGGGATACCGAGCATCACCAGCAGATCGAGGCACGCCAGCGCCGCCGCGCCAGCTCCCGAGGTTACGAGTTTGACCTCCCTCAGATCTTTGCCCTGTATTTGCAAGCCGTTGAGAATGGCCGCGCCGACCACGATGGCCGTGCCATGCTGATCGTCGTGGAAGACCGGAATTTTCATGCGGCCACGCAGCTTCTGTTCAATGTAGAAGCATTCAGGCGCCTTTATGTCTTCCAGGTTGATACCGCCGAACGTCGGTTCCAGCGCGGCAATCATGTCAATCAGGCGGTCGGGGTCGGACTCGTTGATTTCAATGTCGAACACGTCGATATCGGCGAATTTTTTGAACAGCACCCCTTTGCCTTCCATCACCGGCTTGGCGGCAAGTGCGCCGATATTGCCCAGGCCGAGCACGGCGGTTCCGTTCGTGACGACACCGATCAGGTTGGCGCGCGCGGTCAGGCTGGCGGCTTCCTGCGGATCGGCCACGATGGCATCGCAGGCAGCCCCCACACCAGGCGAATAGGCCAGCGAAAGGTCACGCTGGTTGGTCAGCGCCTTGGTCGGCGTAACCGCAATCTTGCCGGGCCGTGGATGGCGGTGATAGTCGAGCGCCGCGGCACGCATCAGTTCGTCCATGATTTCCTTTTTCTCCTTTTTGAAGGGACGGGCATTCGATGCCGCCATATATCTAGTATCTACAAAGGTTCCTTCGCAACCGTGCTCGCCATGTTTATCCGCCCCTCCCCGGCGCGACGCCAAACCGTTCCCAGTCAAAAAACGGCCCCGGATCGCTTTTGCGTCCTGGCGCAATATCCGAATGCCCGGCAATATCACATCCCGGATACCGCCGCGCCAACCGCCGCAGCAACGCCTTCAGCGTCACATACTGGCGCTCGTCGAAAGGCTCGGTATCGCATCCTTCCAGTTCGATACCGAGTGAAAAATCGTTGCAGCGTTCGCGTCCACGCCATCTCGACACACCGGCGTGCCAAGCGCGGCATTGCACCGGCACGAACTGGATCAACTCACCGTCGCGGCGAATAAAGAAATGCGACGACACCCGCAAATGATGGATACCCGCATAGTACGGATGCGCTGCCGGATCAAGCCGGTTCGTAAAAAACTCGACCACGCCGGAACCTCCGAACTCATCCGGTGGCAGGCTGATGGCGTGTATCACGATCAGGCTGACACGCTCGCCTTCCGGGCGGGCGTCGAAATTGGGTGAATCAACCCGTTTCACCCCTCGCAGCCAGCCCCGCACCCTGTCCCCCATCCCGTATCCACGTTCTCCCCCTCCCAACACTGCGGGCGTACTGCCTCAAAAGCAGGAACCTCTCTGTTTTATGACCGTTATTGTGCCCGATCAAACGGATTCAGGACAGAACCCGGCTTTGCTCACAAGAAAAGAAGGGGGCCTTGCGCCCCCTTCTTCAGTGCGTCTTCGCGCAGAAACCAGATTTATTGGCCTCTGTTGCGGCGGCGACGGGCCACGGCGCCAATCATGCCGAGACCGGCCAGCATCATTGCCCAGGTTTCCGGCTCGGGGACCGGGTTCGGGCTCATATTGGCCAGGTAAAGCAGGTTCTTCGCAGCATATCCGCCCGAATCCCTTACGTTCATCACGAAGACGGAGTAATACCCGATCTCCGTGTAGAGATTGTCAGGATTATAGGCAGCCAACCAGTAACTTTTGTCATTATTCACACTCAACAAGGACTGCAAATACACGTTACTGTTGTCCCACAGATCCAATCCCAACCCTGGAGTGTTACTCAGCCTGGTAAAGTCCCCACCGGTCAGGATAGACCACGCGTTAACGAATGCCGGTCTTCCTACCGGATCCAGGGTGTTCGGTGGCGGAAAAGGCCCGCCATACCGCCCTTGCGTCGTAAACATCGTGTAAATGTAGGCCGCGCCCACCGACAGGGTGGCGTTGGAGCGGTCGCCGCCGGGATAGTTCGTCTGCGTCGAGAACCCGGTGTAACTGAGCTTGGCCGTTCCTGTCGTGGGCAAAGTAAAGGTCAAGTTCTTTGCCGCATTGAACGAATAGAAGCGTGGTGTCCCCATGCCTGGTTCGGGCTGGTAGGCGTCGAGATTGACGAAATCATACCTCCGATCGTCTGCGTTAAAAATCCTGTAATAAATGCCGTTCCCTACATTGCTGGCCTCCTCAACGTAGAAGTGAAGCCCCGTCTTGCCATTCATGTTGTTGAAATCATTCACAACATCCCAGGCTCCCAGACTGACACCTTGTTCAATCGCAGCAGAAGCCGTCCCGCATAGCCCCCCCGCAAAAACAAGCGCGGCAACCTTGGCAGCAAACGCAAAACCAGTGCGTCTCATTTGTTTCACCTCCGTCAATCAAACTCAAATCTTGTTGCGGCGCCGACGAACCACGGCACTAACCATGCCGAGACCGGCCAGCATCATGGCCCAGGTTTCCGGCTCGGGGACCAAAGGCAGAACAGGCGGCTTCACCGGCGGCACCGTCGATGCGACGTTTGTCAGCGAAATGACAACATCATTCCAGTCCCAGTCGGTCACTCTGCCCCCCGATCTTCCGCCGCCGCCATCTTCAAAACCAACCGTTGCCCTGTTACCGGAGTAGTACGTAATGCTGTCCCACCTGTTCCCGGTGGAATCGACGGGGTTGCGTCCATTCTCAACCACAGTGCTCCAGAACGACCCGCCCACCGTTTCGTTGCTCCAGAAGAAAACCAACTGAACCGCGTCTTCGGAAGGGGTAAACGTATAGGTATTGCCGGTCATCAGGCAGGTATAGCACGTCCCAAGGTACGCCATGTCACTCGGTGTCCCAGTGCTTCTGAGAAGCGCCACGAAGGGTTCACTGCTATTGACATAATTTCCATTCATGTCAAGCATACCGATGTACAGAATAGTCGTATGTGTCGCCTTGGACGCTTCATACGTTATCTGTACCGGCGCATCCCGATCCTGGATATAAAGATGCCCGCCCTGTATGGTTTCAGCGACCGCTGGAACAGCGCACATGACCCCCAGCGCCAGAACGGAAGTGGAAAGCAGTTTAGACATGGCGACTCCTCTATCAGTGAGAGGCTACCCTAGCTTTATGTACGCACAAAACCCGTACATCCCTCATACATCCTGTATTAAGCAAAAAAAATGCCCATATTGTATTTTATTGATTATTAACGAAATATAAAGTAATACATTTATCTAATGTAAAAAATTCCGACTTATCCTTTACCCTAATACCCGCATATGAAAAATATTGTGGATATTATGCATAAATACTGCAAATACTGCATATAAAAACCAAATATTTATTGTTCATTTCTTGAACAAACCGTCATCGAACGGTCTAAAACAGTTATCGTAAAAGCTCTTCGGCCACAGCCTGAAAGTCGCTCTTTCTGAATAAACCGTATTTGCGCAAAATAGCTTTGCCCTTTCGGTTGATGAGCAACGTAAACGGCAAGAGGCTCTCGTCATTTCCAAGCCCTTGCATCAAAGCAATCCCTTCTTGTCCGCCAGCAAGCGCAACGGGATAGTTCGCCTTGTAAACGGTGAGAAATTCACGCACTTTAGCCGGGTCTTCTTCCAGCGCGATACCGAGTACGGTCAAGCCCCGTTTTTTATACTTCGTCCGCAACGCGGCAAATACCGGGAACTCATCGCGGCAAGCAACGCACGCGCGCGCCCAGAAGTTGACGATAAGCGGTCTGTCCCGAAAATGGGAAAGCGTCATCGGCTTACCGTAAATATCGGTCATTGTGGCTTCAAAGAACGCGTCCAGCCCCTCTTCCGCCCCCGCTTCGACTGCAACGGCGGCGAAAAGGATGAAAAACAGCGCACTGGCAAAAGCTTTCGCAGCCCTCACAGCAAATCTCCACGGCGCAGGAGAAAATAGCCCGCAAGTGCGGCAACAAGCCCCAGCAGGGACGGATAAGCAAGCGCGTAAGCCCGGAAACCTTCCGCGCCAAAAAGGTCGATGATGACGTAGGCGGAGGGGCCGAGCACGACGAGTTGCGGATCAAACATTGCCAGCGCGGCAGTGCGAAACACCTGCAACGGATTCAACAGCGCAATGGTCACGGCAGTCTCGGGATCGATGCGATTCTGGATCATGACCCCCAACAGGATCAAGTCGAGAAAGAGCAACAATGCGAGCCAGAGCATAAAGGCCGCCCCCTGCGCCGTATCCGTGCTGCGCGCGACGGAAGAAATGAGCATTCCCAAACCGAGAAAACACAGCGCCATCGCGGCCAACAGCGCCGTGTAATAGCCAAATACCGCCCACGGAATGTCGATCTCCCTGAGAATCCCCCAACCCACCGCGCACAGCATGGCGAGGAACACCGGCGCGAAGATAACCACATAACGGCCAAGGATCTTGCCCCAGAACCAGGCCCCGATTGAAATCGGCAGGGACAACAGATATTCAAAAACGCCCGCTTCCCGATCTCCCGCCACGGAACGCACCGTGGTAATCAGCACAAAGATCGGCAAAATCGCCATCGCCAATTGAATGTACGTCACCAGCAGCCGCGACAGGCCGATAAAACCCAGCACGCGCGACTCCGACAGGCCAAACACGAACAGCAGCGCAACGATCCCCCCGAAGACCAGGGTGTAGATCAGGAACCAGCGCGCGCGCAACGACTCCGCGATGTCGAGCCTGGCAGCGAGGAGCAACTGTTTCATTGGCCATCTCCATGCTTGCCGTCATGCCGATGTGCCTGCGCACGCATCAGGACTTCATCAAAACCAACGGAGTTCTCGCCGGAGTTTTCCACGGCGGCAAGGTTGTGGCCCATTGGGGAACTGCGCTCGATGTAGCGTGCCGTGCGCGCGTCGAGCCAGCGCATCGCGTCGCGGTTGTCAGGCGGGCTGCTAAAATCGGCCACCCATACGCGAACACCCGACTCTTCCCCCGGCATCTCCCACCAGGGACGCGATCCGGTTCTTTTGCCCAACACTTCTGTCCAGGCGACGAGGCAACCGATGTCGTCAAATTTGAATACGCCCTTGTTCGGTTTTTCACGCAGCAATTCAACGGCAAAGCGGGGATCGGAAATCGCCATGTTGCATTGGGCGCAGGTATCCCGATCCCAGCGGATCGGTTCCATTCCCTCCGGCCAGTTGCCACGTTTCTCACAGGCGGCAAGCATCAGGGACACAACGGCGGCGACAATGACAAACGCACTGGAACGGCACATTCAGGCACCCTCCCTGTTTGGGTGGTCGACCACAACGCGCCCCAGGTCCATTTCGACGACACGAGTAATGATCGCGGACATTTCCGAAAGGCGGTGGCAGGAAACAAGCATGGTGGTGTTTTCCTGGCGTTGAGCGAGCAGGTCGAAAAAAATCTTGCGGGCTTCCGGGTCGAGATTGGCTGCCGGTTCATCCATCAGCAACACGCGGGTATCGCGGCCAAGCGCAATGGCAATGAGCAGTTTTTGTTTCATGCCGCCCGACAGGCGAAGGAATTGCCGTGAGCGGACGGCGGCCACACTCAGCCCGAGTTCCTCGGCGATGCCGATCATGCGCGCCGGGGCAACGCCGCAGAGCGAAGCCGAAAACTCGATGAGTTGCCCCACCGGCATCTTGAGCGGCGGCGGCAGTTGCGGCACAAACCCGATTTGCCTTAATACTTCGCAACGATGTTTGCGCGGGTCCAGCCCGGTCACCCGCACCACGCCGTCACAGGCGTACTCGCCGAGCAGGCAGCGAATGAGCGTGGTCTTGCCCGCGCCATTGGAGCCAATCAAAGCTACCCGTTCGCCCGTCTCCACGGATAGCCCAATACCATCCAGCACCCGCGCCCGGCGAAAAGTTTTGATGAGGTTTTCAATAAGAATCATACGGATGGCAGCGTGCAGCGCACTCAAAGCAGTTTCGATAAACCCTTGACCTTAAAGTGTAGCGCCCCGGTCGGACAGGCGTCCACGCACAGGCCGCAGCGTGTGCAGTCGGGGCCAAGGCCCATCTGAGCCTCGGTGGCGCGCCCCTTGATCGTCACGTCGAGCACATGAGGCACCAGACACACTTTGCGGCAATCGCCTTCATGGAAGCACGGTTCGACATGGTAATTGACCTGTAACGGAGAAATCGTCCCCACCACGCCGTAGGTCAGGCCAATCGGGCAGACGTAGCGGCACCATGCGCGCCGCGACCAGAACACCTCGAAGAGCAGCAACAAAAACACCCAGGCCAACGCCAGCCCCGGCCCGTAGATCAACGCACGCGACAGGATACCGACAGGCGAGATCGTCTCGAAGACCGTATAGCCGGTCACAAACGCCAGCACGGCAAACAAAACCCAGAACACGGTGCGCGCGCCACGGTGAAATTCATGGTCGGTCACGATTTTGCGCCGCACGAGCGCAAGATGGATTTTTTCCGTGAGTTCCGAAACCAGATGGTACGGGCACACCCAGGAACAGAAACTGCGCCCGCCCAGCAGTACCCAGAGCAGGAATACCGTGAACGTGCCGACGACGAAATTTACGATGATGTGCTTGTGCGCCAGCATCACCTGTAGCGCGGCGTTGAGGTCGATGAGATGAAAACCCACGAAGCGCGAGGCCGTGAGCGCCCCTTCGAGCACCTGGATGTCCAGCCAGAAAGAGAACACGAAAAGCAGGTTCACCGCCGCGAGCACGGCCCAGCGGCGGTTCCGCCATGCGTGGCGCGGCTGCCGACGTGCCTCTTCGTGCAAGTGCTCCTTGATGCGGGATTTGTCTTCCCGCTTGCGTTCCATAATCCGGCACACCTCTTCGGAAATTTGCCCTGAATGTTGTCCCGGTTTTTTTGGCTCCGCGCCCAGCATGCACAGGAAACCTTCAACGAAGCGGCGCATTTCAGACGCTCTCCCCGTTCATCTTCCAGACCGCACGCGATTCGATCTCGATGGCCGTTGGCTCCACCGGGCAAATCATCTCGCACACTCCGCAGCCCACGCACTGTTCACGTACCACGGGCCGAAAGCGACGACGACCGTCGGTGTCGGTGAAAGCTTCCAGCGCGATGGCATCGTCAATCGGGCATTCCGTGACGCACAGGTCGCAAAGTTCGCGTTCATAAGGATGGTCGCGCACCGGGATGGGTTTCCAGCGGTCGACGTCCATGTAGCGCATTCGCCCCTTGAACGCCACCCCACGCGCAGGCCCGGAAAATCCTTTGCCCTGCACCGCCAGGCACGCTTCCGGGCGCACCAACCGCGCCAGCCCCATGCGTTCATGGAGATTGAGGGCCGGTTCCTGTTCGTCGGCCCTGGCCTTGAGTACCGGCGGCTTGGCCAGTCCGGCTCCTTTACGTACCGGGAAAAAGTCAGGTTTCGTGTAGATGAGCGCACCCGTCGGGCACGCGAGAACACATTGCACCGCGTCGCAGGAAAAATCGCACGCCTGTTCACGAACCGCGATGTAGGGCACGCCAATCCCGGTCCCTTCGTCAAGGTCGCCCAGCCGGATCGCGCTGACCGGGCAAACCTGCAAGCACTGGCCGCATTTTATGCAGGAAGCAAGAAAATCATCTTCGTCAAGCGCACCCGGCGGGCGCAGCCGTTTTACGCGCATGCGCAAAACCGGCAAGACGCCAAGAAGCGACACCCCGAGCATCCCGGACAACAACACGGCCGAGCGGATGAACTTGCGCCGGGCCCGACGCGCCTTCTCCGCCGACACCACGGGCTTTAATCGAGGAACCGGGGTCGGCTCTGGCCCGCTCATGGCGCATCCTCCAGCCGGTGCCTGGCAAAACGCGGCTTTTCGTCACGCAGGATAAGTCCGGGCAAGGAGAACGGCGCGAGACGTTCCAGAAAATCAAGCAGCTCCAGTACCGGCGAGGCGCGGAAAAAGCTTGCCATCGGAAATTCCATCCATATCTGATCGGCCCAGGCGTAAGACTCGTGCGGCGTGTCGCCGACCCCGTCGCCATCGGCATCGAACCCCTGATAACTGTCCCAATAGTTGCCTTCCCAGAAGTTTTTGTCAGGATTCTCAGATCGCCCGCCATAACTCACATCCGCCAGGTTGCCCTCGAAAACGTTGCCGCGCAGGTTGTTGCCTCCTGTCTCCGAGTTGAACTGGATGGCAATGCCATTGTAGGCAAAGCGGTTGCCGTTAATTTCGATGGTCGAGTCCGGCTCGAAAGGCGAGAGATCGGACCCCACGCCGACACCGCAATAAATGACCTCGTTCCCCTCGATCAGCGTGCCGGAGGCTTCCTTGAAACCGATGCCCATGCCCGTAGCCCCGGTGGCATGAGAGATGAAGTTGCCGCGCGCCGCGCCGCCGTGGGTGTACATGAAGTACACGCCCACCGCGTTATCCCTGAAACGGTTGTTTTCGACGATGTTATCGTCCGCAAACATGAAATGAAGGGAATAGCGGCTACGTTCGCCTATGTTGCCGCGAAACACGTTTCGGTGCGAATACCAGGCCACCACATCGCGCGAATCGACGACTTCGTTGCCCTCGATCAGATTGTCGTGGCTGTACCACAACCGCAACCCATCGCCCCGGACGCCGAGATCGACCGGCTTGGAACGAATGCGGTTATGGCGCACAACACTATGGGAGGACTGCTTGAGATCAATGCCAAACAGGCAATTGTCGATCACCAAATCCTCGATCACGTTGCGGTTTCCGCGCACATCGAGACAGGAGTCATCCGTGTCGTGCGATGCCCCGGAGCCGGTAAGCCGCAGCCCGCGCACGACGGAATCGGCTGCGTTGAGCGCCATCACCGTGCCCTTGTCACCCGCATCGATAGTGACCGCCCCTCCCCCTTCGATGATGAGCGGTTTATCGATATCGACCGGCCCGGCATAAATGCCCGGCGGCGGGCGCAGCGTGGAACCGGGCACGGCGGCATCCACGAGCGCCTGGAATGGCTTCAGTCCATGAATGCGCGGGTCGCGCTCCAAGAGCGCCCAGGTCGGCTTCGGGCGATCAATGGTCACGCGCGGCAAATCTCCGCCGCCGTTCCCGTAATAGTTGCTGTTGGCATTATCCCCGAACGTTGTCACCTGCCCGGCCCCCCCCTGCGGGGACAGGAACATCAGGCTCACGAGCGTGGCAAAAACTCCAACGCGAAAACGCGAAAACAATCCGGGCGCCTTGAAGTGGCTCTTCATTCCTTGCCTGGGTGCTCACGCAACTGCTTGCGGCGAATCAGCAACGCCAGCCCCAGGCAAACGAAGGCCAGCATCAGCAACCCGAAACCCCAAGCCGGATAGGAATACGTCGAAAACTGCGCCACCTTGCCTTCACCAAACACCGTGGGCATGAAGGGCTTCACCGTAAAAGCCCCCCAAGGATGCAGGTTGTGGCCGAAAAACCATAACCAGCCCGCATACGTTATCAGGAAAAAGAGCGGCAACAGCGCAGGAACAAGAACCAGCAACAATTGAAAACGGCGCAATTTCGCCACGCCCGTCACCACAATGGCCATGCTCGCGATCAAACCGAATATCACAATTTCGGAAACGAGCCGCACATTCTCACCCCAGGCCGCGATGCGGTCAGGCTCCTTGAAAAACCTCCCGGCTTCCCGGACATAGTTCTGCACTTGGACGTCGAGTTGCCCAAACATGAACTGATCCACGACCATCCACGCCGCCACCGCAAGAAAACCCACGATGAGCCAGATAACCCGCATGCGGCGACGGGGCAAAATGAACGCCAATATCATGACCGCGAAAAACCCGAAAAAGAATTTCGCCAAGGGCCGTTCCACGGGCGCGCCCGTCTCGATCGGAAACATGCCGACGTAGTGGTTGATGGTGTTCATCTCATGCACGCAATCCAATCCCTGCGCACCCTTGTCGACGTTTTTCTGCGCATCGAGAATAGGATTCCACCGCTCGGTCTCGTGCGAAAGATCGCCCTGGATGATTTCATTCGCCATGCGCGTACCCACAGCCGCCGCCTTGCAGCCATTGGCAACATGGTCAAAATGAAAATGGATGCGAATACCGTCAGGAAAGGCATCCTTCGGGTAATTGGGCGCAGTGAGCGACACCCACCAGATCGGCGAAAAATACGCGATCACTATCGCCACCAGCGCCACCAAGGCCAGCATTCCAACAAGCCCGTCTTGTTTCTTCATCTTTGCGACCGCGTTTTTCACTGTCACTTCTTGGCGGCTTTCCCCGTGCACATCGCGCCGGGCATCTTCAAACTCGACTGGTACGCCGAAATCGCCACCAGCATGTCATCCGTGTAAGGCTTGATGATCCTCACCATATCCGGATTGGCGTTGCGCCGACGGCCATCACGGATTTCCGTCATCTGGCGCAGCAGGTATTTATAGTGCTGCCCGGCAATCACCGGATAGAACTTGGCCTTGTCGCCCTCGCCATTCTTGCCGTGACACTCCAGGCATTGCTTTTCGTAGAGTTCCTTGCCCTTCGCGACTTGCTGTGCCGCGTCCGGTCCTTCGTACTTGCCGTGGTCGGTGGGAATACACAGGCTTTCAATATAGGCGGACACATCGGCGAGTTCCTGCGGATCGGTCAAAGTCACCGCGAAGGGATACATCGTCGGGTTGTCGCGCAGGCCCGCGCGGATGTCGGCCATCTGTTTGATGAGCACCGTCGTGTGCTGGCCCGCGAGTTGCGGGAATGTGCCATCAGGCCGCCCCGCCCCGGAAGGCAGATGGCAGGCACCGCACACTTCGTAGGCTTCCTCTCCGTTAGTCTTGTTGCCCTTGAGCTTGAGCGCCTCGATCTTTTCGCCTTCCTGGGCGTTCCAGGTGTAGTCCTTGCTCTCGATCCCCGCCGCTTTCGGGGCCGGAGGCCCGGCGAAAGACAGGCTCATCGCCGCAACGCCTGCCGCTCCCAGCAAGGCCATAGTTAAAAGAGATGCTTTCATCGAAAACGAGCCTCCTTTTTGAACTTTCCCTTTTCGGGAAACTGCCGAACAGAAAAAAAGTGAAACTGTGTCATACCACCAAGCCATGCCCAACGTGAATTGATTTCTTGGACCTTATTCTTATTTCAGCGTTTCCAACCAAGCAGCCAATACCTTGATTTCCTCGTCGTTCACCAAATGCATAATACCTGTCATCGCTGCGGTTTGTCCGTTGGCGCGCGCGCCGCTTTTGATGTCCTTCATCTGTTGTTCCGCGTAGGCCGCATTTTGCCCCGCGATCCTCGGGTAATTGGGCAACAGCGGCTTGCTCCCTTTCGGTCCGTGGCAGGCGACACAGGTTTTTTCGGTGTACAGCGCCGCCCCGTCAGACGCGGCAACCACGACTGGAAGCGCGAGCGCACCCCCGGCAACCAAGGCCAATAAATATCGTTTCATGATTTTTCCTGTTTTCAGGAGAAGATGCCTCCTCCCTGCCTCGTGTGCGGTTGACGCACACAAGACAGGGAAGTTCTTAAAGATCACTTGATCTTCTTGGCACCGTTCTGCTCAAGGTAAGTCTTGGCACGCAAACCGATGTCGGCAGCCTTGACCTGGTACTGGAAGACTTGTTCGGCCCACAAATTGGCCTGCTCCCAATCCTTCTTCGCGGCAGCGGCTTCATGCTTGGCCTTGGCACCAGGGATCTTGCCCAACTGATCGGTTGCATCCTCGACCATGTTCACCACGTCCGGGAAGTCCTTGTAGTTGGTGCTGGTGATGAAGCCCACCACCGAGTCGATCACCGCCTGCGTATCGACGATCGTCTTCAACCTCACCTGGTAATCCTTCTCGGTATAGGTCGCCTTGGCGATTTCCTTCTGTGTCGACGCTTTCCAGCCCTTCGGCTTCACCAGCAGGTAGCCCTGCATTTCAAGGTGCAGCGCGGAACAGAACTCCGTGCAGTAGTACGGATACACGCCTTCTTTGTCTGCCTTGAATTTCACCGTCGCCGTCTTGCCCGGTTCGATCGACGCATGCACGCTGTAGGTGGAAACGGTAAAGCCGTGGGTTTCATCCTGGGCGCGTTCAAGGTTGGTAAGGTGGATCGTCACTTCGTCGCCCACATCCACTTCGATGATTTCAGGCGTGATGTGTGAACGAATCAGCGTGCCATACACCGTCACCTTGTTGCCGTTACGCTCAATGCGCTCTTCACCCGCGCGGGCGGCGCCGGGGTGCGGTTTGTCGGTGCGGCTGTTGGTTCCCACCTTGTAGCGCACGGCCGGCTTGAGCTTGGAAGCCTCGATAGCCACGGCATAGTGCGGTTCGCCCAGCGGCAACGGCATGTCGTAGAGCAACTGCATCTTGTCATTGCTGATGTCGATGAGCTGATGGTTCTGCGGATGCAGTGGCCCGACCGGGTTGAAGCGGTCGATGGAGAGCTTGTTCAGCGCCACGAGGTAACGCCCCTTCGGATCGACGGCATCGCCTTCCATCGTCATCAGGTGGCCGATGTTGTAATGCACCGCTATCTTGTCGAGTACCTTGCCCTCGCAGAAATTCCACTTGGCAACCTGTGAATCGACATAAAGCGAGGTGTAGGCGGTGCACTGCTTTGAGTCGAATTGCGTGTGCAACGGCCCCAGCCCAAGCTGTACCTGCGTATGCAGCGCCTCCTGCATACCGATCACCGGGATGCCGTAGGGGTCTTTCGACTCGAACTTGCCCGCCTTGATCGCTGCCTGGATTTTTTCGAAAGAAAAGACGGATACATGCGTATCCAGCTTGCCCGAGACGATGATGAACTTGCCATCGGGCGTAACATCCACGCCGTGCGGCGACTTTGGCTCAGGAACCAGGAAAAGGACGCCCTCCTTTACCGCCGTGTCCATCATCAGCACATCATGGCCATTGATCTTCTTCGCTTTGCCCTGCGCGACAAGTTCAGCGGCCTTCCTCCAATTTACGACATGCAGATAGTCCGTATCCTTGGCAGAACAACCGGCCTCGAACGGCGGGCGGCCCCGTTCGATACCGCCGACATAACGCTCGGCGCAGAAGGAATTTGAAAAAGACCACCCATCCGACGGCCCTTTGCCCGCGTCCGATATATCCTGTGAATACGGCGGCAACTCGACCGAGAAAGACTTCGCCACATCGATGCGGCCTTCCTTACGATCAAACTTCCAGTACGTGATCCCGCCGCGATACTTCTCGTTGAACTCTTCCAGCGGATAGAATTTCTTGGCTTCCAGCGGCGCGGCATACTGCGCGGTCTCGATCACGTACTCGGTGTTGGACGTTACGAACGCGCCACCATGTTCCGACTTGAAGATCGGGTTTGCCACGATCTGTTTAGTCTCAAAGTCGCGCAGATCGACCACGGCAATACGCGGGTTCGCCTTGTCGTTGATGAAGAGGAACTGCCCGTCGTACTTTCCGTCGGTTTCGGAAATGGCCGGGTGGTGCGAATCGCCCCAGGTGATTTCCTTCCCGTCGATCCATCCCCCCTTGAGCACCTCTTTCGATTCTTCGTCATACCCGTAGCCCTGCCAGGGTTCTGGCGTAAACACCGCGAGATATTTCAGGATGCGCATCGAAGGGACGCCATAAACGATGACCTGCCCCGACTGCCCGCCGGAACTGAAGGCTATGAACTCGTCACGCTTCCCGGACGGCGTATACGTCTTGGCCGCAGACAAGAGATCCTGCTGACTAAGACCACGCCTCTTCATTACATCTTGCAAGGACTCCACGGCCGAAGCCGTTCCCATCCCGAATGTCGCCGCCAACAATGCTGCTGTTGCTTTGACTGCCAGGCTTCTCATCATCATTCTCCTCGGAAAAGTCCGCCATACCTGGATTACCGCCAACTTGATGGCATAAACCACCAATCATCCGGTATCCGCACGCCATTCTGCGCCCTATACCACACATTGCGCGTGAAAAAGTACCGGCCAAAAAAGATACCGCAACGCGGCACACTTCTTTCAGGAAGTTCATTTTGTTCCGAAAAATCAGGCGGCAACAGGTGACAAAGCCTGATAAACACATCAGAAACCGCGAGGGGGAGGATAGGAATATTCTGATCTGCGGACACGTTTCCTTGAGTTTCATCGGCAGAAAAATTTGCAAGAAACCGACTCTGTTTCAAGGCGTTTCTTGCAAACAAGATAACCCAAAAAAGAACAATTTATTATATTAAATCAAGATGTTGTGGATTGTTCAGGGCCGACTGGCAAAATTCCGGCACGCCTCAAGGCAGCGAAGTGGCCTGGAAATCGCTTTGCATCCGCACCGTGGCGTAGGAGACCAGCGGGACGCGCCAATTCAGGTCCCTGTTCAGCCCCACATCACCCTCCGCCTCCCCCCCGAACAGCACCGCCGTCAGGTTCGCGTTCATCAACGGCGTGAAGAAGTAGCGCGTCAGCGGCATCTTCGTCTCGTACAGATACGTCACCCGGATCTTCAGGAGGTTGGCGTCCTGCACGTTGACGTCATTTTTAAGCGTGCTGCTCCGGTACATCAGGTTGTCGTTGGGGATGACTTTGGTTTTCGCTGGATTGCCATTGGAGTCGGCCCGCACGACGCCAAAATCATCAACCATCCGCTTGGTCGGGGAAATGACGTCGATTTTGATGCTCCGTTGCAGGGTCCCGCCAGGGCCACCGTTGAAGCTGCCCAGAAAAGGGATGCTTGTTATGCTGGTGCTGCCGATGGAATGAATCGGCAAGTCATCGAGTTTGGATTTTGCAATGGCCGCGACCACATCCCCCACGCTGGCATTGTCGGTGACGTAGAGGGGCGCCATCGCGGTGTTGGCCGCATCTCTCATTTTGCCGGAATCCCCGCCGTAGATGGCCCCGGCGCGCGCCGCAGCCAGCGCGGCAACGTCCAGTATGCTTTTGGCTTCGTGCATCCGGCTCAGTTCGGCAATGATGAAGATAAACAGCACGAACATTGGAAGCGCGATGAGCAGCTCCACCATCGTGGCACCGCGTTGATGGGAGGTTTTCATTATGGCTGCTCCTTCTGGAGTGTTGATTTCATGCTGATTTGTTTCAGTTGCGAACCTTCGCGCAGACCCAGGCCAGCCGCTTCCCCGACATGCCATTCCAGCACCGCCCATGCGCCGGGGCAGACGCTCACGCCCCGCCACGGCAT